>JBBRKB010000406.1:0-3825 GCA_038218385.1 Cytophagales bacterium
TTTTCTGTTAGCTCAGGGTTGTTGAAAAGGGAAAACTAAAATGCTGCATTACGCGCGTCTCTGGACGCACCCGCTTTCAGGTATGCCAGCGCTCGTCTGTTAATCAAAAACCAGTATTCTTGCCAATGTGGTGATAGCTTGTTGCAGTTGCCCTTTGCATTTTTTTAGCAACTGAAAAATAAAAATCAATCACCACAAAAATCAGAGTAGAAATTGTTTTACCACTGCACTTCTTTGCATTCGGCAGCATAGTTAATGCCTGATAAATATAAAATTGATTTCATTGACTGAACTTATTTTAATTTATAAAACAATACTGAATGACCAGGTATGGTCACAGATTTCATCGCAGCAGTACTTCCCGCAGAAGATTTTTTCCAAACATCAAAAATTTGTGCATCACGTTTAATTCCAAGTTGTTTCCAATCAACTGTCTGAGTGATTTCTTTCTCGTTCCGGTTGAAGAAAATAATTGCAGTTTCGTTATTGCTCAGTTTTTTCGACCACACTTCAAAATCGCTTTCATCAAATATTTTACTCCCTTGAATACCCAATTTATCCTGATTAATCTGAATGGCATACTGATTTGTAAGAATCGATTTAGTTTCCTGATCCATGGCTGTAAGATCATTACCGGCCATCAACGGAGCAGCCAGTAAACACCAAAAACTGAAATGCGCAACATATTCGTTATGTTTCATTTTCCCGTTGCCAACTTCAAGCATATCCGGATCGTTCCAATGACCTGGTCCGGCAAATTTTTCCAGCCCTTCCTGCAAATCGAGGATGGTTACCCAGCCCATGCCGCCCCAATCGCGTTTACAATCCCAACAATCCTGAATATCACCCGTAGTACGCCACAGATGACCCACATTTTGTGCCCACTTCCATGGTCGACTACTACCCCATTCGCACATGCTAAAAACGATTGGGCGACCACTCTTTGCCAAAGCATTACTCATATCAGTATACGCTTTAACCGGATCGATTCCGTCTGAACTACACCAGTCGTACTTCAGGTAATCGACTCCCCACTGTGCGTAAGTATTGGCATCAATCACTTCATAACCATTTCCTCCTGGGCGCTGTTGACAGGTCAGTTTTCCGGCACACGAATAAATACCAAATTTCAGTCCTTTTGAATGAACATAATCGGCCAACGCTTTTATTCCGGAAGGAAAATGAATTGAGTCGGCAATGATGGTGCCGTCTTTTTTACGAGCTACCTGCCAACAATCATCAATTACAATATATTCATAACCAAGATCTTTCATGCCATTCGCAACTAAAGCATCAGTCATTTCCCTGATTAGTTTTTCACTAACATCACATCCAAATTTATTCCAGCTATTCCAACCCATTGGTGGTGTAAGTGCCAGATTTTGTGTTTTTTGTGCAAATAATCCTGTAAGACAAAACAACAGAATCGAAATGATAACGATTGATTTTTTCATAATTGTATAATTTTTTAGTATCGATTATTACGCTTTTGAAGCACTTCAAAAAGCAATTGAAAATAGATTCAGAAAAAATGCGAAAATTTTTCATAATCTTTTTCTTATCAATTATCCGATTCGGTAGACTTCATTCTTTTTTGCTAAAATAATTTTGGCTGAATATCTTTTACCAGAAAATAACTCTTTCACTTTTGAACTTTTCGGTAGTGGATACTTAAACGTATTAAAACTCCAGAGTAACATCTTATCGCCTTTTGTGTAAACAACTCCCACTTCATCTTCTAATATCTCACGATTGTACATATCAACTGAAACTTCATTGAATATCTTAATCAACTCAAATGCACGAACATCATCAATGCCGATATTTAGTGTGTCCTTTTTGATATCCCAATACACTTTCCACATCGTGCGATACGCCAACCCTTTAAAGAATACATCGAAAGGTTCATAGCCGGCTTTACGCAAGGTGTTAGCGTTAAAATCACAATAGGCGTCTTGCCAAATAAACAAACTATTGGCTCGGTCAACTACGTCAGGTCCGGTGCGATTGATACCAAACACGCCCATGTCTTCACCACAATATTGATAACCCATTTTCTGCATCTCAACCACCCACTCCAAGTGAGCATGATACATGGTATGAATTAATTTGGCGGGCTCATGTTCGGGACGAAACTTTCCAAGGGCATCTTTCTGATCCATTGTTGCTCCGTACCATCCTTTACCATCAGCCCATTGACGAAAATGAAATTTATCACTCGACATATTAAAAGAGCTGTCCAGAAAAATTCCTTCAATACCCAATGCATCATGAAAATATTTCCATTGCTTCATCCAATACGCACGAATGTCTTTATCGCGTAAGTTTAAAGCACAAAATCTTGGGCTATAATGATCCATTTCAAAAGCATTCGATGGTGTTCGTATCCACGGTGATTCAGCTTTGTCTATCACCTCCATAATCGAATCTTTGTAAGGCAAGAATTGGATCCTTTTTTCCTTGCCATCCGGATGAGAGAATAACTCCGTCATAGTAGACAGCGCTGTGTTACCCCACATCTCTATCTTAACGCCAGCTTTCTGGGCCGTCTGACAAAACAATTTCAATTTATCTTCGCCTACCGTTTCCGAAATTTTAAAATCGACATTACAACACATGTTTGATAAGCCCCAGGTATTCATTGCATTTTCGCATTGACTTGGAATAAAAACAGTTTTAACGCCTACATCTATCAGTTTCGACAATCCCTTTTCCCGGTAATAGTCAAAATCAGGTTCTGTCCATTCTTCAATTACGCCATACGTTGTAATTCTTTCTCTTCTCATTCCAATCTGCCGATGAAGCTCCTCATGAACATGTTCACGCATCGCCTCAAATAAATTCATGCGACTTACTGTTGTTGGCGCGCTGGAATTCCATAACACCTCCATCGGTGATGTTTTTAGTTCTAATCCCAAATCATTACAGTGTTCATGGTAATGAATGATATCGTTCTTATGTCTCCATTTCTCAAATAATGATCGCACATGACTTACTTCTGTTGGCCAGGTAACAAGTGTCCCTTTGTTGGAAGAAGTGAATGTAAATCCTTGCAGCTGAGTTTGTAAAGGATTGTATTGAAAAATATTCGGGTTGGCAATGTTAGGCAGATACCACTCAGTAGAATAAAATTGATCAGGTGAAGTAAACTCTGTTAACGCATCGACAATACCATTGCGCATCCAAAAATGATTTCCCATGGCCGAGCCGTTGATTTCCCACGACCCACGATCGAGAATTTTATAAATAGGTATGCTGGCACTTTTATAAAAATATTGATAGCTAAATCCTTTAAAGTTATGTTTACCAATCTTTCTTGAAACAGGTAAGATGACAAGTTCTAGGGTTGTATCGTCCGCATTTTTTATTGACTCCGTCCAGTCGGCTAAGTTCTGGCGATTACGAACGGTATGGATCATCCAATCCATTGTGCCTCCCAGTTTTTGTTTGGCGCTGAATTTAAATCGTATCTCAGATTCCGAAATTTTTCGCTCAATTACCTTAAAGTCTTCCAGTTGAATAGCATCTGGGCTTTGTATGTCAACAAACATCGGGCGCTCAGCATTGCGCATTGAAATTCCATTTATTTTGACCCCACCCAGCCCTAAAAATTCTTCTCCTTTAAATTTAAAATCAAGCTCGACATCCTTGCCGAGTTTGGTCGATTCGCTCCTGGTATTCTCAATTGTCGTTTCCAGTGACTTACTCTCTCCGGAAAAAGGAAGCAAAACGCCCAATGAACCAAGGCCTGCATTTTTTAAAAAGTCTCTACGTTTTGTCATATCATTATTTTTTCAGTCTACCGACTCGGGTGAATTATTCCTC
>JBBRKB010000407.1:0-3825 GCA_038218385.1 Cytophagales bacterium
CCCCTATTATGATGTGGTAGTATCCGGAAAGTATATGGAGACCGCCATTGCGGAAGGCGGCACATCCTCTGAAATCTCCAATGTAGAGGAAGTAACCGTTGGTGACGGCGATGCACTCGGTGTGGCAACGGCCTCTAACAACGGCCCATTATGTATAGGCAGCACGTTACAATTGTCAGTCACCAACGTAGCGGCTACTGAATATCGATGGACCGGCCCGATTGGTTATACCGGATCCGGCTTGAGCCCTGCTCCCATCACCTATTTTCAACTTGATAATGTAGGAAAATATACGGTTGAAATCATTTCAGGAACCTGTACCGCACAAATAAAATCTACCGTAGTGGAGGTAATTGACATTGGAAACTTTACGGTCACCTATCCCGGGTCAGCTGTTATTTGCCAGGGAGATTCTAAAGTACTAACCCTAAGTCCAACGATAACCGGAGCTGGCTATCAGTGGTTTGAGCAAACGAGTGGCGCCATCAGTGGGCAAATCTCCAGCACGATAACAGTGAACGCCACAGGTAAATATTACGGTAAAGTTACGTATCCCGGTTGTGGAAGTTCTGATTCACAGCCCGCTACCATTACGGTCGCATCCATCCCCGTAGCGAGTTTTACCGCGCCTGCCACTGCATGTACCGGACAGTCTGTTCAATTCACCAACACATCAACCTCTGATGCCAATGTGGAAGCACTCTATCAATGGACGTTTGGCGATGCGGCTACCTCTACAGATAAAGAACCTAAACACTCCTACTCAACAGCATCCACTTTCAGTGCCGGGTTACGGGTGACCTATGCAGGAGGTGCCTGCCCCAATGATGCTACTCCCAAATCCATTACCGTGCAGGCGGCTCCCATTCCTACCATTACCAACCCCGATAATACATATATATTTTGTCCAGGTGATAAACTTAAATTGGAAGTGCTTGGCACATTTAATTCATACCTCTGGAGCACAGGGGAAGTAACTCCGAGCATAAACGCAACTGCGGCAGGTACCTATACCGTAGCGGTCACCACGGCCTCGTGTAATTTGGATGCCTCAAAAGAAATCCAGCAATACTCGGCACCGTCAGTTTTGGTAACGGCAAGCCCCAACAATATTATCCAAGGGGAAACCACACAGCTAAATGCTGAAGGATTGCTGAATTACGATTGGCTACCCGTTGAATTTCTGTCAGCATCCAACATTGCAAATCCTGTGGCTCAGCCACCAGCAAGCACAGAATTTAGCGTATCCGGAAAAGATATGAACGGGTGCACTGGACTAGGTACCGTAAAAGTTACTGTAAAAGGAGAATCCATTGTGAATAAGCTTAAGCCTAAAAACTTTTTCTCCCCTAATGATAGTGATACGAAGAACCCCTATTGGATTGTGGAGAACATTACAGAATACAATCAGTGTGGTGTGACCGTTTATGATGACAAGGGTATTAAAGTATTTGAAGGTAAGCCGTATCAAAACAATTGGGATGGAAGAAACCTGAAAGGGAAAAAGCTTCCGGAAGGAGTATACTTTTATATCATCCGCTGCGATGGTGAAGAGAGTGCGCCAAAGTCGGGAAGTATTACATTACTGCGATAATTTTGTCGCTTTAAAAAGCTACACGAAAATTATCAAAAGCGATATTTAATACCGAAATTCGTTAATTTTATAAAGAAAACATACATTTTTGGTTACCCCTAATTTAACAACTTGATATAGACTTAATACAAACACTCCTAACAATGGTGGAGTGTATTTTTTGAAATGGCTTTTCAAGTAAACCTATGAGAAAACTACTTTTTCTTTTAACCCTCACGCTGGCGACAGCCTCGTTCAGTTTCGCTCAGGAAATTTGTAATAATGGAATTGATGATGACTTCGATGGCTTTATCGATTGCTACGATAACGAATGTTCTTCCAATGCGTTATGTGCAGATTTCTATATTGGCGATGTACTCGCCTGCAATGAGCCTCCGCCCGTGTTCCCTAAGTTTACCATGAAGTTGGATTTCGCGTCCCCCGATGAAACAACCAACCACATTGGTCGTATGTCGATAGGTGATATAGACCGTGATGGGGTTCCCGAAATTATTACCATGAACCGGTACACGAAAAAGCTATTTGTGCTAAAAGGCAGCGATGGTTCAATAAAAAAAGAAACGACCGTAGGATTTACACCACTTTGGGAAATTGCCATTGCTAATATTAATAATGACAATTGTGCCGAACTTTATTTTCAAGGACTTGAGGGCGATAACCTCTACATCTATGCTTATGACTGTAACCTCACCCAAATATGGAGAACATTTATCCGCAATGGCACGAACAACGATGCCAAAGATGCCATTGAGTATGGCCTTGCCGACTTTGATGGCGATGGAAAAGTAGAACTCTATGTAAAAGACATGGTGCTGGATGCACATACTGGTGTAATAATCATAAACACAGCCTCAACCGATGACAATTCGTGGAATAAAATTAACGGAGGGCCAGTGGCAGTTGATATTTTGGATGATAGTGATGCCAATAAGCCAAAAGCGAATGATGACAATTTGGAGTTGGTACTTGGCGGGCAGATTTACTTCATCAACTTAGGCACACGTACAGCAAATTCCGGAACCAGAACTTTAGCTAGAACATTAACCGGCTATAATGTGAAGCATCCATTCAATGCCTCTAGTGTGGCCGATTATAACCTGGATGGCTACCTCGATGTAATTGCCTCCGGCGGTGAAGTTATCGGTGGGAATAATTACACTACCATTTATTTTTGGGATGTAAAAAATGATGCCGTCCTGAAATATTCAGATCCTATTGCCGGGTCATTCGATGTGAATGGTTGTCCGGCTTCATCCGGTAGTTACTACAAGTATGGTTGGAAAAACGGAACGGGAAGAATAAACGTAGCGGATTTGGATGGCGATGGAAAAATGAACGTTGCCTATGTTTCAGGTAAATATTTATATGCCTTAAAGGAAGATTTAACTTTCATGTGGAAGATATCCATCAATGAAGAAACATCTGGTTTTACAGGATGTACATTGTTCGATTTTAATGGTGATGGTGCTTCTGAAATTGTTTACCGGGACGAGCGATTCCTCTATATAGTAAATGGAAGTGATGGTAAAATTTACAATCCTCCTCAACCGTGCGTTTCAAGAACTCAGCGAGAGTATCCCATTGTTGCGGATGTTGATGCCGATGGGGAAACTGAAATCTGTGTAACCTGCGGGTTTGATGATGTAGCGGCATCCGAAAATTTTTGTAACCTGGACTATTCGCGCTACTCTCATGTGAGGATTTTTAGATCAGGCGCAGAACCATGGGTACCGGCCAGAAGATTGTGGAACCAGCATGGATACTTTAACGTGAATGTCAATGATGATCTTACCATTCCGCGAAAACAGCAAAAACATCACCTTCAATGGTCTGTAAGTTCATGTAGAGATGAAGCGCCAACACCTAAACGTCCTCTAAACAGCTTTCTCAACCAAAGTCCATTTTTAAATTTTTTAGGCTGTCCTAATTATGCATCTCCAAATATCGCCTTTAACAATACCCCAACAGTGGTTCCGCCTACGTGCCCTACTACTGATTTTGAGGTGACGTTTGAAGTTAAAAATTTTGGAGACTTATCCTTGAATGGTGATGTTCCCATTTCATTCTATGTAGGCGACCCCAATCAAGTTGGAGCCACTAAACTCAATACAACCTATATCCTCTTTTCCAACTTTAAACAGAATGATGTTCGTACCCTCACCATGACGGTGAATGGACCAGGTTCTGCCTTCACTTTATTTATTGTATTAAATGATGCGGGTACGACCATT
>JBBRKB010000408.1:0-3811 GCA_038218385.1 Cytophagales bacterium
ACTCAGCTTTATTACAAACAATTGCAGGTAAGTGATAATCTGGAACGCATTGGCGGATTGACCTTGCCCCAAATCAAACCCATTATACCTTCATCAAAAACGGCTATGTATCGTAACCGGCTGGACTACACATTTACTAACAAACGGTGGATTCCCTTTGGTGAATTTAATAAGGGTGATGCGTTTGAACCCGGACTCGGCTATCACATGCCCCGCAAATTTGATCAAGTGTTTGATGTGGCCGAATGCCATCTTCAAGCTGATCCTTCCAATGCCATTCGGTTGGTGGTGAGAGATGAAGCCTTGAAAAATAATATTCCTTTCTTCGACCTGCGCAGGCAAGATGGTTTTTTGAGAACCATAACCATCCGAAGTACCAGTACAGGTGAGGTAATGATCATACTTCAGGTGACACAAGATAAGATGGAGTGGATTGAATTGATTTTAAATCGTCTGGCAAATGATTTTAAAGAGATCACATCGCTCAACTACATCATCAATGCAAAACGTAACGATACGTTCCATGACCTTGACATTATCTGTTGGAAAGGAAATCCGTACATCACCGAAGTAATGGAAAAGCCTGATGCTTCCGGTTCTCTTCAATTTAGAATTGGTCCCAAATCTTTTTACCAAACAAATTCAGAACAAGCCTTTCATTTATATAAAGTGGCGTGGGCGATGGCTGATCTGAAAGGAGATGAAGTGGTATATGATCTTTACACCGGCACAGGTACCATTGCAAACTTTGTGGCAGGTCATGCAAAGAAAGTTGTAGGACTGGAATATGTAGCGGATGCCATTAAAGACGCAGATGTTAATTCGGAATTGAACAACATCACCAACACCGCATTCTTTGCCGGCGATATGAAAGATTTGTTGAACGAATCTTTCATTGAAATAAACGGCAGACCGGATGTGATCATCACCGATCCACCGCGCGGAGGCATGCACGAAGATGTTTGTAAAATGATTTTGCGTGCCGAACCCCAACGCATTGTGTACGTAAGCTGCAACCCAGCGACCCAAGCACGCGATCTGAAAATACTAAGTGAAAAATATTCAATAACTGATGTGCAACCCGTTGATATGTTTCCCCATACGATGCATGTGGAGAATGTGGTAAGACTGGATAGGTACAAGGTGTGAGGTACGAGTTACGAGGGGAGGTTCCTTCCTTGTACCTCGTACCTCTTGCCCTCGTACCTTTTAAACTTACTATCTTTAAGATCTTTTAAAAAGCTGACTATGCAAAATATTCCCTTAAACGATATCCACATTTCTCTTGGTGCCAAGATGGTTCCTTTTGCAGGATACAACATGCCCGTGCGCTATTCGTCCGACCTGGAAGAGCACATGACGGTGCGCAACAATGTGGGTGTGTTTGATGTGTCGCACATGGGTGAGTTTTTGGTGAAGGGCCCGCATGCACTTGACTTGATTCAACGTGTCACCAGCAACGATGCTTCGACACTTATTGATGGACAAGCACAGTATTCGTGCATGCCCAATACTGAAGGCGGCATTGTTGATGATCTCATTGTTTATAAAATAAAAGATGAAGATTATATGTTGGTGGTGAATGCATCCAACATTGAAAAAGACTGGAACTGGATCAGCCAGTTTAATACAAAAGGAGCCGAGATGGTTAACATCTCTGAAGACACTTGTTTGTTTGCCGTGCAAGGACCGAATGCTTTTAACGTTGTTCAAAAATTAACATCTATTGATTTATCAGTTATAAAGTATTATCATTTCACGATTGGTGAATTTGCCGGCGCACCTGATGTTGTTATTTCCAACACGGGCTATACGGGTGCGGGAGGTTTTGAAATATATGTCGATAAAAAATACGGTGAGAAAATCTGGAATGCTTTGTTTGAAGCAGGAAAAGATGTAGGCATTAAACCCATTGGCCTTGGCGCACGCGACACGTTACGCCTGGAGAAAGGATTTTGTTTGTATGGAAATGATATTGTTGATACCACCTCTCCTTTAGAAGCGGGTTTGGGATGGATCACAAAATTCACAAAAGACTTTACCAACAGCGCCAACTTGAAAAAACAAAAAGAAGCTGGTGTTGCGCGCAAACTTGTAGCCTTCAAAATGATTGATAAAGGAATTCCTCGTCATGATTATGAAATAAAAGATGCGAGCGGAAATGGTATTGGTAAAGTTACGTCCGGAACCATATCGCCGGTTTTAGGAATCGGAATCGGACTTGGTTATGTAACATCGGAAAATAGCAAACCAGGCACTGTTGTCTTCATTTCTGTGCGCAACAAAGATTTAAAAGCTGAAGTTACTAAGTTGCCTTTTGTATAACCACATGATGAAGCCACTTCCGTTTTTATTTCTTTTGACTTTAACGTTTTGTGCTTCAGCCCAAACAGAGGTTCAGTTGCAGCAGAAGGTTGTGAAATTGATGGGAGAAGAAAACTACAAAGAGGCCTTGCCGGTAATTGAGCAATTGGTGGCATTAGACCCTGATCAGTTGCTATACATTAGTGATCGTGCTGTTGTTAATTTTCATTTAAAAAATTACAAAGCCTCCTTAAAGGATTATAAACTTTTGAATAAAGAAAACCCGGCCGTTGGGGAATACAATTTTCAGATTGGAAACATCTATGAAAATCTTGATAGCACAAAGCAAGCAGAGGTGTACTATTCAATGGCCATCGGCATGGATCAGGAGAATTACTTGTATTACTTTAAGCGGGGTACTTTTTATTTAAAACATGCCCAGTATACTAAAGCCATCAGTGACTATGATCAATCGCTAAAACTCAATCCGGAACATAATAACTCATTTCACAATCGTGGCATTGCGCTTTATAAAATAGGAGAAAAAGTAAGAGCCTGTGAAGATTGGTGTCAGGCCTTACTGTATGGAAATCCCTACTCCGCCTCTCACCTGGAAAAGAATTGTAAAAAATATCCTGAACCTTGTTTACCTGTAAATGAAAAACCTTGACGTTTGTTTAAGTCCGGATATGATGCACTTGTATAATGTGTCAGATAGGACTGTTGTGATTGTTGATATTCTACGCGCTACCTCTTGCATGACTACGGCGTTGGCACATGGTGTGAAAAGTATTATGCCCTTTGCCAATCTTGACGAATGTTGTGCTATGAAAACACAAGGTTATCTTATTGCAGGAGAACGCAACGGCGAAAAAGTGGAGGGATGTGATTTGGGAAACTCTCCTTTTGAATACATGAAGGAAGAATTAAAAAACAAACAAATTGCTTTCACCACTACCAACGGAACGCAGGCCATTGCAAAATCCGAAGGGGCGAAGGAAATCATCATCGGTTCTTTTTTAAATCTTTCAGCGGTTGTAAAATACCTTCGTGCATCATCAAACAATATTTTAATTCTTTGTGCAGGATGGAAGGGAAAAGTAAATCTGGAAGATACGTTATATGCCGGAGCGGTTATCGATTTGCTGGGTGATGATGTGCATTCGGAATGTGATGCACCCTTGATGGCAAAACATCTGTATCAAGTTGGTAAAAGCGATATGTTATCGTTCCTTAAAAATTCAAGTCACGTGCAACGGCTCAACCGCCTCCATATTCAAAAGGATATCGAGTTTTGTCTGACGCCCGATCAGTATGATGTTGTGCCGGTTTTACGCAACGGTGTTTTGGTAAGCTGATTTCAATTACACCTTAATATAAATCTTCTTCTTATCCAATACATATCCCATCAGCCAGTTGGCAAGCATCCATGTGAAGGCCATTAGGAATGAGCCGAAGATGGGTGAACCAATGTGTTTAAAAATATTGGTGAATAGCCAACCCCATA
>JBBRKB010000409.1:0-3789 GCA_038218385.1 Cytophagales bacterium
AAAATACCCCTCCCTCAAGCAAGAGCTTGATGTTTGATTACTTCTTTGGAAGCTGATCCTATTCATGGCACTTCTATCAAGCACAACTGCTTCAAAATACGCCTCTCGATTAGGTCTAAAAGAAAGGGCAAATCTGGTGGAGCCAGAGTGATTACTCACCTTCATGTTAGTGATTCAAAAGTCTATCTGATTTACATCTTTGATAAATCTGAGCAGGATAATATCTCCGACAAAGAACTACCAGAACTCATCAAAGACCTATAATGAAAATGCCCGCTATTGCGAGGCAACTTATTCCTTTTTTGAAGATGCTAAAGTCATTTAGAAGAATTGTTATAAAACGCTTTTGCATTGTCATCATCCACCAGAAAATACCCTTTAATTCTGCAAGATTTAAATTTTACCCCATCAACATAGATAATTTTTATTACTTTCGCCCCGGCAAGCCGGCACGACCAGCTCCTGTTGAACTCCCCCAGGATCGGAAGAAAGCAAGGGTAAATAGTCGTAGCGGTGCGATGTTCGGTTTGCCCTTTTTCTGAATCCTTATTCTGCTCCCGGAATTAACCTTGACAGCAAGCCATCCAACTGATATCTAACCTTTAAAATATTAACACATGAAATTCTTCATAGACACTGCAAACCTTAATGAAATCAAAGAAGCATACGACTTAGGCGTGCTTGATGGTGTAACTACTAACCCATCTCTGATGGCCAAAGAAGGCATAAAGGGTGATGCCAATATTAAAGCCCATTACAAAGCAATTTGTGGAGTGGTTGATAATAACGTAAGTGCCGAAGTAATTGCAACCGATTTTGATAACATCATCAAAGAGGGTTATGAACTCGCGAAGATCGATGATAAAATTGTGGTAAAAGTGCCGATGATAAAAGACGGCATCAAGGCGATTAAAAAATTTAGCAGCGAAGGCATTCGCACCAATTGCACATTGGTGTTTTCACCAGGACAAGCGCTACTGGCAGCGAAGGCAGGCGCAAGTTATGTATCTCCCTTTATCGGAAGATTGGATGACATCTCTACCGATGGACTTGAACTGATTGCCCAATTGAGACTTATCTATGATAACTACGGTTACGGAACAGAAATACTTGCCGCTTCGGTACGCCACTTTATGCACTTGATAAAATGCGCTGAGATAGGTGCCGATGTAGTTACCTGTCCACTCAATGTGATCACGGGTCTCTTAAAACATCCATTGACTGACAGTGGATTGGAGAAATTCCTGGCAGATCACAAGAAGGCCAATGGTTAACATATCCCTTTAAGTCAGATGAAATGAGCATAAAGAGCACCATACCAGACGGTTAATAATAACAGCGAATTCCATGTGTCATCTAAAAAACAATTATTAGCACATGAAAAATTTAGCTGACCTTAGAAACGAATACACAAAAGCATCTCTGGATATTGCTGCGGTTGATAAAAATCCTATCAATCAGTTTAACCATTGGTTTAGTGAAGCCTTGACCTTAGAAGTATTGGAGCCCAACGCTATGAACCTCGCCACCATTAATGAAACCGGGCGGCCATCTTCACGCATTGTTTTGCTGAAGGGCGTTGAAGATGGTGGCTTTATCTTTTTTACAAATTACCAAAGCCACAAAGGAAGAGACCTGGAGAAAAATCCTGCCTGCGCGCTCACATTTTTCTGGCCAGAATTGGAAAGGCAAATCCGCATAGAAGGTATAGCAGAGAGAATATCCGCTGAAGAGTCAGAAAAATATTTTAAGACCAGGCCTAGGGGTTCTCAGATAGGTGCATGGGCTTCTCCGCAAAGCAGTATTATTAAAGACCGTACCCTTCTTGAAGATCGGGTGAACCAACTGGAGAAAAAATTCGAAGGTGAATCAACATTACCAAAGCCAAACCAGTGGGGAGGTTTTGCTGTCTCTCCCATCCTCCTCGAGTTTTGGCAGGGAAGAAAGAATAGACTGCACGATCGCATTCAATATACTAAAGTGGACGGAAAATGGATCATTCATCAATTGGCTCCATAAAATAAATAGACCCGAAAGAATTCCTACAAAAGATCATTGAGATTATTTACGCCAAGGAAACGCTCAACCGTAAATCCTTCGCCATACTCGGCACCAATGGCATTACCAAACTCGATAGCACGTGCCTCTATTTTTTTTATGAAGGCTGACGATGATATGTAGGTCTCGGGCTCTTTGCTTTCGGGATCGTGAAATTGTGTTTTGAAAGCCTTGATCGCTTTCATTTTTATATCCCAAAATTTAGAAATATCAACCACAAAATCAGGCATAATCAAATCACTCTGAATGTAGTGATACATAGCTCGCGCGCGCCAAGGTGGTTGCACATTGCCATCAGCATCTTTTGTTTCAATCTTGGCAAGGCCTGAAAGAAAACAAGCATGCGTAGCAAGGGACGAAGCACGACCGTGATCTGAATGTCGGTCGCGAATGGCATTGGCCAATATGATGTTAGGCTGAAACGTACGAATGGCTTGGATAACTTTTAATTGATCTTCTTCGCTATCAACAAAAAAACCATCACGAAGACCTAAATTTATGCGTGATGAAATGCCCAGAATCTTGCTCGACTCTGCGGCTTCTGCTGCACGTGTTTCAATGGTTCCGCGGGTACCCAGTTCTCCCTTTGTAAAATCCACAATCCCCACTTTATTTCCCATGGAAATGTGTTTGGCGATGGTGGCACCACAGCCTAACTCGGCATCATCAGGATGGGCTGCAAGAACAAGTATGTCGAGTTTCAATGAGGTAAATTAATAGTGTTGAAATATCTTATTGGACTTCCTCCATCTCCTTAGCGGCGAGAAACTTTTCAGCATCAAGCGCGCCCATACAACCCGTGCCTGCTGCTGTTACCGCTTGACGGTACACCCTGTCGGCAGCATCGCCAACTGCAAACACGCCTTCTACATTGGTCTTCGTTGATCCAGGCAATACTTTAATGTATCCGGTTTCATCCATATCTAAATAATCTTTGAAAACATCAGTGCTGGGCTTGTGCCCAATCGCCAGGAAAAATCCTTGAACGGAAATATCTTTCTTCACTCCTGTTTTAGTATCAACAACACGAATATGCGTAACGCCACTATCATCACCCAATATCTCTTCCGTCTCGGTGTTCCAATGCACTTCAATGTTGTGGGTATTAAGAACGCGTTGTTGCATAATTTTAGAAGCACGCATTTCATCTCTTCTCACAATCAGGTGCACTTTCGTACAAAGTTTTGAAAGGTAAGTTGATTCTTCAGCAGCCGAATCTCCAGCTCCTACAACCGCTACTTCTTTGCCACGGTAAAAATATCCATCACACACGGCACAGGCTGATACACCTTTGTTATAATATTTTTCTTCTGAAGGAAGTCCCAGGTATTTTGCAGTGGCACCAGTGGCAATAATAACAGACTCCGCTATCAACTCATCCTTCTCATCTACGGTCACTTTCAACGGATAGGTTGAAAAATCTACAGCAGTAACAACGCCATAATTGATCTGCGTACCAAAGCGCTCAGCCTGTTTTTGTAAATCAATCATCATCTGCGGCCCGTTGATTCCATCGGGATAGCCCGGAAAATTTTCCACGTCATTCGTTGTAGTAAGTTGCCCACCAGGTTGTCCGCCGGTATAGAGCACAGGTTTCAAACCTGCGCGTGCTGCATAAATAGCTGCTGTATATCCTGCCGGTCCGGAACCGATGATCATCACTTTAATCACCTCTTTTGTCATAATGTAGTTGATTCTTAATTTTTACGATCTAAAAAATAAAGGTCTCTT
>JBBRKB010000410.1:0-3783 GCA_038218385.1 Cytophagales bacterium
GATAAAAAAATGCCTGTAGTTTTTAATAGTGAAAATGTGTTGGACATTCAGCACGCCATAAAATTGAAGCAAGACTTGGGTTTTGATTTGGTGCTTGCCAACGTGCGGGAAGGTTGGGACCTTATTCCAAAAATAAAATCATCACAAGCGAAAGTATTTTTAAGCCTGGACTTACCAGAAATTCTTAAGAAAGACAGTACCATTGCCACAGACTCTGAGAAGGGACGATTGCTAAAACGAAAAGAAGAATTCATTGCCAAGTATGTTGCCCAGGCCAGCATGTTTGAGCAGGCAGGAATAAAATTTGGTTTCTCGTCCTTATGTATAAAAGCAAAAGACATTCGCCCAAATATTAGACGGATGATAGATGCCGGCCTTTCGGAAGATGCTGCACTTGCTGCGCTTACAACCCATGCTGCTGAGTTGTTAGGTGTATCCGATCGAATCGGCAGTATAGAGAAAGGAAAGATGGCAAACTTCTTCATCAGTGACAAAAAATGGTTTGATGAAAAATCAAAGGTGCGCTATGTATTTGTAGATGGTGTACTGTATACATGTAGTGACAAGCCTCCAAAGAAAAATGAGAAAAGTGAAATTGAAGGAACATGGAGAATGACAACAGAAACGCCTCAGGGCAAAACTGATTTAAAAGTTATTTTCAGAAAAGAGGCTAATGAATATAAAGGCAACATCAGTGGCAAGCAGTTACCAGAAAAGATATCCTTTAACTCCGTAACCTTTAAGAATAATAAACTTCGTTTTATCTATAGCGTAACGGTAGAAGGTACTGCTTATGATATCATAGTGGAAGGGAATGTAGATGGAGCAATATTTAAAGGTGAGATGAAGGTGGCGAACTATGGTTCATTCCCTATAGATGGAAAACATGAACCAAAATTATGAGAACAAAGAATTCGTGAAGTATCTAATTTTCATATTGACTGTTTTAAGTTTCAACTGTTCAGCGCAGGTTGATGGAGGAAATATATTGATTAAAAATGGCACGTTGATTACCATCACAAACGGTACGCTTGAAAATACGGACATCCTCATTACCAACGGTAAGATCGCAAAGATCGGCAGACAGCTAACAGCATCATCACAAACTAAAATTATTGATGCGAAGGGAATGTATGTGATGCCTGGTATTATCGATGCCCATTCACACATTGCTTTGACGCAACTCAATGAATACACTGCACCGGTAACAGCAGAAGTAAGCATGCGCGATGCCATTGATCCGTTTGATATAAGCATATACCGGGCGTTGGCGGGAGGTGTAACGACTATTCACGCTATGCACGGATCGGCTAATGCGATAGGAGGCCAATGTGAAACATTAAAATTGCGATACGGAAACATTGATCCCGATGCATTGCGCATGCAGGGAGCACCTCGCACAATTAAATTTGCTTTAGGAGAGAACCCAACACGCGTACACGGAAGTAACAACAGCATTATCCCTCGCACACGAATGGGCGTAGAATTTACCATTCGAAAATCATTTGCAGAAGCCATTCAATACCAATCAAAATGGGATGCCTATAATAAAGCCAAGATCCAAAAAGGTTTTCGCGGAGCGCCTCCTGCGTATAGCTATCGGCTGGAGACATTAAATGAAGTACTCAAAGGCAACATTATTATCCATTGTCACAGTTACAGAGCTGATGAGATTTACATGCTCATGAACGTGTGCAAAGACTTTGGTATAAAGCGGGTTGTTTTTCAACATGTGAATGAAGGTTTTAAAGTAGCGCCCGAACTTGCTGCGGCAGGCGCCATGGCATCTGTGTTCTCTGACCATTGGGCGTTTAAATTTGAAGTGTATTATTCAACTGCATACAACGCTGCCATTCTCACCCGTAATGGTGTGATCACTTCTGTCAATTCAGATTCCAACGAATTGATCAGGCATCTGTATCATGAAGCAGCCAAGTCGCAGAAGTATGGAGGGCTAAGTGAGGACGAAGCTTTGTCACTTATTACAATCAATCCCGCAAAGCAATTGGGTATTGAGAAACGTGTGGGTTCGCTTGAGGTGGGAA
Organism: Cytophagales bacterium; assembly: GCA_038218385.1. GTDB lineage: Bacteria > Bacteroidota > Bacteroidia > Cytophagales > Cyclobacteriaceae > JBBRKB01. Next base: position 2,046 of record JBBRKB010000410.1, read on the forward strand.
AAGAAGGTGATGTCGTAATTTTTACCCATCATCCATTATCTATTTACGCCGTTCCGATGTACACCATCATTGATGGTACCGTTTTGTTTGACCGTGCACATGATGAAGATGATAGACGCATCTATGTAAATCCAAAAGAGGCAGTCGATATTCCTACGTTTCAATGGATGGGAGATCATAACGAATGCATGAAAGGTGTCGAAGAAAATTTTGTTTCGCTTTTTACTGAAGACGAATGAGAATGCTACTGACGATAGTGATAGTTGTTGGCTTTGCTGGTGCATCGTTTTCTCAAATTCCAAAAGGAGAACAAGGAACATTTGCTCTTACCCATGCTACTATCGAAACCGTTACAAAAGGCACACTTCAAAATAGCACCTTGGTAATTCGTGATGGCTTGATTGCTTCGGTGGGAAACAATGATGTTCCTTCAGATGCTAAAGTGATTGATTGCACCGGACTTTATATTTATCCCGGCTTCATTGATGGAGGTACACGGCTCGGACTTTCTGAAATAGGATCCGATCAACGTACGCAAGATTATAATGAGGTTGGTGGACTGATTCCACAGATGAAAGTTCTTACAGCCATTAATCCTAACTCTGTCATGATTCCAATAGCCCGGGTCAATGGTGTGACTTCTGCATTAGTGTCGCCTACCACTGGACTTTTTTGTGGCACTGCTGCGTTGGTAAACTTGCACGGCTACACACCCGATCAAATGCGTGCCGGATTTGAGGGCATTGTACTGGAGTTTCCCTCTACTGGACGGAACGGATCCAATGATACACGCTCGGATGAAGAGATAAAAAAGAGTGTTGAAAAATCGATGAAACAACTCAATGAAATTTGGGAGAAGGCCGTTCAATATTATAAAATTGATTCGGCAACAAATGGAAAAGGATTAAGTTATTATCCTGAATTCGAAGCGCTACTTCCTGTGGTGCAGGGCAAGCAGCATTTACTTATTGAAGCAAACGCTGCGTGTGACATTACCACGGCCATAAAATGGGCAGAGGAAAAGGAAATAGAAAAGGTGATACTCACCGGCGTAGCAGAAGGATGGCGTGTTGCTGACGCCATAGCAAAATCAGGAATTCCCGTTATAACGGGGCCCGTATTGGAATTGCCTACCCGTCCTTATGACCGATACGATAAACCTTACGAGAATGCCTCCATTATGAAAAAGGCAGGTGTGAAAGTGGCGTTACGTACTTTTGAAATTGAGAATGTTCGTAACCTCCCTTACCATGCCGGCTTTGCGGCTGCGTATGGCTTAGGCAGGGAAGAAGCGTTGCGTGCCATCACCATAGTGCCGGCAGAGATATTTGGTGTGGCTGATAAAATGGGATCACTTGAGGTAGGCAAGCAAGCCAATATAGTTGTTGCTGATGGCGATCCTCTGGAAACAAAAACACAGATCAAATATTTGTTTATCGAGGGATGGATGATCCCACTCGTTACGAGGCAGACGCAACTCTACGATGAATTTCTTCAGCGTCAGCCAGGGTTAAAAAAATAAATTCCTTTCCTTTTTTCGATCAGTTCATCTACTGAATCATACGTTTCCTTTTTTGTATCTTTAAGCATGAGCACCCAGCAACGATTTTTGCAATTGAAAGCCCTTCGCGTCCGCCGTATTATCGCGGAGAGAATTGTTAAGGATATTATTTTTATTGGCCTGGGCGTAATTTCTGCCGGATTTGGATTAAAAGGATTTTTATTACCTAATCATTTT
>JBBRKB010000411.1:0-3774 GCA_038218385.1 Cytophagales bacterium
TTCAATAACCAAAGCACCTATGGCAACCTGCTTCGGTTAATGAAGGATGGAAAAATTGAATTCAACGAGTGGGAGAAAAATTTTTACGAACTCGCGCTCAAAGCCAGTGGTGCTGTGCAAGCCATGCGCTGGACGAAGACAAAAGACGGAGGCTTCATGTATTCATTCAATGGACCGCATTCATTATTTGTTGATACCGTTCGCACGTGTAGAATATTAATGTTGAGCCATAAGCTAGGACATGTGCTGATGGGTGATAATGATGAGAAGATTAGTTTATTAAACAGAGCTGTACAACATTTGATGAGCACAGCGAAGTATTGTATTTATTATGGTGAAGGTCGTGATGCATATGATGAAGAGGGGAGGACGGCACATGAAATCCTTTTCAATACCAATGATGGTAACTACCGCTGTCCCAATACGCAGCAAGGGTTTAGTGGCTTCACTACCTGGACACGCGGACTTTCGTGGGCTATGTGTGGCTTCGCTGAAGAACTTGAATTTCTGGATACCGTATCATCGTTTGAAACCGATTCACTTATCGAAAAAGAAGCGCTAACCAAGCTACTGCTTCGGGCAGCAAAAGCTACGTGTAATTTTTTTATCAGACATACAGCAACCGATGGCATTCCGTATTGGGATACCGGTGCCCCAGAACTTTATAAGTTAGGGGATTATGAAAACAGAATTTCTGATCCGTACAATGATTTCGAGCCCATTGATAGTTCGGCCGCAGCCATTGGTGCACAAGGCTTGCTCCGGTTAGGATCCTACTTAACATCCAAGGGCGATGCACAAGGAGCCGCGTATACATCTGCGGGTTTAACCGTTGCCAAAACACTTTTGCAAGAACCCTATCTTTCTACTGACGCTAATCACGAAGGATTGATTTTGCATTCCATTTATCATCGACCCAATGGTTGGGACAATATTCCGAAAGGACGAAAAATACCGTGTGATGAATCAAGCATGTGGGGCGACTACCATGCGCGCGAACTAATGTTGTATATCGGAAAGATCATACGGAAGGAACCTTACCTGACATTTTATTCAATCTGAGTTACGCTTAATTTTTTATTTACATCATGAGTACCAAACACAAACCAAAGTATAAGCGAATTGCCCAGTTGAAAACGGCAAGTGATTTTACAGATTATCTTAAATTGATTGGTGCAGAGATGCCTTTTCATGATACCTTGAAATCTCCGTCACCTTTTGGAGAATCACTTTCGCTCCACTCAGGAAAAAATATCGGCAACCGGTTTTGTATTCTACCTATGGAAGGATGGGACGGAACATCAGATGGCAAGCCAACAGAAAAAACCAAAAGACGCTGGAATCATTTTGCCATTAGTGGCGCAAAACTTTTGTGGGGATGTGAAGCTGTGGCTGTTCAACATGAAGGCCGGGCAAACCCCAATCAGCTTTTGATGAATGATCAAAACCATGATGAATTCAAACGACTGTACGATACGCTGGTAAAAGATCATAAAGAAAAATTTGGCAACACCGATGATTTATTAACGGGTCTTCAACTCACCCATTCTGGTAGATTTTGTAAACCGAATGATACAACGAAGATGGAGCCACGCATTCTTTACAAGCATCCAATCTTGAATAAGAAATTTGGCTTAGGTGATGACTATCCTATTATTACAGATGATTACATCGATAGACTTATTGATGATTTTGTCAAAGCAGCTGTGAGGGCGCAGCAAGCAGGCTATCAATTTGTGGATTTAAAACATTGCCACGGATATCTGGGTCATGAATTTCTAAGCGCTATTGATCGTGATGGTAAATATGGAGGAAGCTTTGAAAATCGTACGCGTTTTCTTCGATCCATTGTTGAGGGAATAAAATCGGAAGCGCCCGGGCTTGAGATGGGTGTGCGGTTAAGCGCGTTCGATTGGGTGCCCTTTAAAAAGGGAGAAGATGGAGCGGGAGTTCCTGAACCATTTGAAAAGGATTATCCCTATGCATTTGGTGGAGCAACTACAGGTGAGGGAGAAAACCTTACCGAGACATTTGCCTTTATGGATCTATTGAAAAGTTTAGGTATTCAGTTGATGTGTATCACAGCCGGTAGCCCCTACTACAATCCACATGTTACGCGTCCTGCTTTGTTCCCACCTTCCGATGGATATCAACCGCCAGAGGATCCGTTGATTGGTGTTGCGAGACATATTCGTATTACGGCTGAAATAAAAAAACGATATCCTGGTCTGGTGATTGTGGGCTCTGGTTATTCCTATCTTCAAGAGTGGCTGCCGTATGTGGGTCAACAAGTGTTGGAAGATGGAATGACAGACTTTGTAGGATTGGGGAGAATGGTTTTGTCATATCCGGAAATGCCGCAGGATGTAGTGAATGGAACTTCATTAAGACGTGATAAGATTTGCCGAACATTTTCCGATTGTACAACAGCACCGCGGAAGGGAATGTTCTCAGGATGTTTTCCGCTTGATCCTTACTATAAAGAAATGCCAGAGGCCGAACAATTGAAGCAAATAAAGTTGGAGGGTTGAGGATTAGTGATGTTGTAAAAAAAATGGAGTAACAAAATTCTAAATGAACAAACGAAATCAATGTGCATTAATAACCGGCGGCAGCCGTGGAATTGGATTTGGCATTGCGGAGCAATTTGCTGCGAAAGGATTTGATCTTGCTATCAACGGTGTTCGCGATGAGAGGGAAGTGTCTGATAAGCTTGCTACATTAAGATCATTCGGTGTTCGTGTGGTGTATTGCAGAGGAAATATTGGATTGGCAACCGATCGTGAAGCGATTGTAAAAAAAGCATCGGATGAATTTGAAACGATACATGTATTGGTGAACAATGCAGGCGTGGCGCCCAAGGTGCGGGCAGATGTTTTGGAAATGACGGAAGAAAGTTTTGACTACGTGATGGATATAAATTTAAAGGGAACATTTTTTCTTACACAGGCTATTGCCAAAAAGATGATTGTATCAAAAAAGTTCGATCCATCTTTTAAGGGATCTATCATTAACGTTACCTCTATCTCGGCAGAAGTTGCTTCACTTAATCGAGGCGAATATTGTATGGCGAAAGCCGGACTGGGTATGATGACGAAACTATTGGCATCACGACTTGGCGATGATGCTATTCCGGTATATGAAATCAGGCCTGGCATTATTGATACCGATATGACAGCCGGTGTTAAAGAAAAGTACGACAAGCTTTTTGCTGAAGGGATAGCGATTGAAAAACGCTGGGGCAAACCAGAAGACATAGGGAAGATTGCTGTAACACTTGCGGAAGGAAATCTACCCTATGCAACCGGCCAGGTAATTTATGCGGATGGGGGGATGAATGTTAGGAGACTGTAGGGCTTGCGTGAGGGCATCTATAACATAAATTTTGACTTAGTCGTGTATTACCCGGGTACATCCGTTTGTCGTTTGTTAATCGGAAGTATTTTTGACCATAAAAAAGCTTGGCTCAGGCGCTCAGTTTTTGATATGTTGGAAAAAACGATGAAATTGAGGACTGCAAAAATTAAGGCAACGGTTGCTAAAAGAGAGATATCAACACCTGGTGTTGATATCCTGCCAAAAATATCAAAGGTGTGTATAGTCAATTGTTAGCAGCCATTTTAAATGACGACAGAGCAATACGACATAAAAACAAATCCAAAAATCGGACAACAGATTTTTGTGAACTTTGTCTCGTCCTGAAATAGGTTTACACGAATTAACGTGTAAACGAGATGAAAAAATCAGATAAAACCATTCAGGAACAAGAAGCTA
>JBBRKB010000412.1:0-3737 GCA_038218385.1 Cytophagales bacterium
AATCAATTCATGTTTCCCGATCAGTTGACAAGTGTGATGGTAGCCCTCACACCCGCATCTAAGGCCAATGGGTGTTTGCAAGTGATAAAGGGATCGCATAAGCTTGGCCGTGTCAATCACGGTTTTGCTGGCGAGCAAGTAGGGGCTGATATGGTAATGGTCAGCAATGCTTTGAAAACAATGGACTTGATTTATTGTGAAATGGAGGCAGGTGATGCTTTGTTCTTTCACAGCAATTTGCTTCATCGCTCGGAGGCCAATCTTTCGGATCATCCACGTTGGTCTATTATTTCGTGCTATAGCGCTCAAGAAAATTTGGCCTACAATGAAACCTCTACTGCCTGGAACACGCCCCTTGAGGTGGTGCCCGATTCGTTTATCATGGAGGGCGAAGTTGACAACATTCCACCAGCAGATTTTTTAAAGAAAGAAAATGATCCTGCCTTGAAAGAAACGGGATGGGAAAAATAGGATGATATTTTAAAGTGGAGCTGCGGGATAAAAAAATGGTCTCTATATTAGAGACCATTTTCAATCAATTATAAGAAGTACCTCAGGCCGGAATCGAACCGGCACACCTTACGGTACACGATTTTGAGTCGTGCGCGTCTACCAATTCCGCCACTAAGGCATGTGCTTTTGATTGGGGTGCAAATATGTTGAATCTTTATTTTTTATCCAATATTTTTTTAGGAGATGTGCATACAATAGCTGGGACAAACGTTTTTGGTGGCTGTTTGGGGTCGAAATTACTTAATAGGGAGTTTGATCAATAGTCATTGACACTTGGGTTTAATACATTCTAGCATTTGTTGAGGTTTCTCACGAATTTAAGAATGGAAACTTTTTTGATCGTGCAATCCGTTTTAAGCAAACACAAACATCTCACTTTGTGCAGATGCCTTCGGTATTCGCATGCGCTCTTCCCTAAGTCCTTCAAGATGAAATTGAATTCCATCAAAAATATTCTTTTCAACAATTTCCTTTGTTTTGCCACTGGCAATAACGCCCGGCAAATCCGGCGCATAGGCAGAATAGCCAGTTTTAGTTTTCTCGTATACCACTAAATATTTTCTCATTTCTTGTTTATTTGAGCTTGTTTTATAATACTGTTTAAAGTACCCGGGGCTATTTCATCGCTTAGCTTATGAGCGGCAATTGTTACTAATCCTTTTTTTGTGGGATGTTTATATTGTTTATGGCTACCCTTTTGACGAACGGAAAACCAACCATCTTTTTCAATTAGCCTAATTATCTCCCGAGCTTTCATTCACAAATTTAAGGCATTTGTTCATAAACAATCTCAAGCTTTGTTATTTTCTTACTCTCTATATTATCAGTCTTGAAGCAGAACCATCAATCGGAGATAATCCAGTTGCACGCTTGTTTAAAGGGTTTTTGAAAGTTTAGCTAAGACCCACAATAAATCAATAAATATTCGAGTGCCCGTTTTTATGATATCAATGATTTATTTTGTTTTTTTTGATCCATGTTGAAGGGTAGTGAATGCGTGCTTGATCGGCGTTCAGTGCGTTTGTTGGTGACCTCTTTCACAAGCAATCCGTACAACACCAATGGCGCGGTATCTCGTTAACATGTTTGGTAGCTTGACATCCGGGAGATGAGAAAGATTCGAATGAGAAAATTGACGTTCGTTCACTATTTTGGAGTGTTCATGTTACGTGAGCAACTAAATTTTGTGAACATGAAAGAAGCTGAGATACTCTATACCATGAATTGCGGGTAAGAAGGTTTCATTGGGTAACTTCATCATGATCATCAAGAAAGTACCGATCTATATTTTCATCTCACTATTTTTTTTAAACCGCTATAAATTTCTCAAGGCTAAAGGCTTCCGCGGGCTTTGAAAAAAGGGGTTTCACACGCCCCCATACATTTTTAAATAATTCTGAATTACGATATTCCTCCAGGTTTTGGATATTTTCCCAATGGCTTAGGGTAGAAAAGAAGTTGCCATGGTCGGGATCGCGCAGCAATTCAAGGTGTGAACATCCGGAAACGGATCGGATAGCCTCCTTAGTCCGGTTAAATATTTCAAGAAATTCATCTACATACTCCGTGGCTAAATACATGCGTACAATTCGGATAATCATGAGCTAGGGGTTTGGTTGGTAGTGGCAAAAAGAACTCGCCTTTAAGGTAGCGACTATTCTTTAAAAAAATATTCACGGAGTTGAATCAGTGTATTTGGACAAAGGTCATTTGCCGGGAATTCCGTCCGCAAAAATTATAAAAAATTGATGGGATTGACGTAGCCGAAACGAATATTTCATTGCCTCAAAAATTGAAGAATTATATTTGGCCTGGCGTTAGTCACAACTCATGATACTTAAAAAGTTAAACCGCTTTCCACCGGCTTTCCTGCGCCAGGGAGTTAAACAATTCGGATCGTGATGGTATTTCCAGGAAGGGATACTTCACTTGCGATAAATATAATCCTTGCGGATAAGCACCCGTAATGATCTTTGGGGTTTCTTTAGAAATCAGGTGACTCTCAAATTCATCTACCCCAAGTTCTCTACGTCCGATGAGCAAAATTTTTTGCATGATAATTCTGACCATGCCACTTAAAAAACGGTTCGCTGAAATTTCAAACCGGATGTTGTCGCCAGATTCATCTGTATACAGATTTGCACCGGCTATTTTACAAAGCGTAGTGCGGTGCGAAGATAAATTTTTACAAAAAGGACGATAGTCATCATACTTCGTTAAAAGTAAAACAGCCCTTTTCATTTCATGAAGATCAAGATGTTTCCCGAGGTAAAGTGAGCTGATGGTGCTGAGATACGGATCCTTGTATGTATGAATGAAATAATTGTATGTTCTTCTGGTAGCATCAAAGCGCGCATGCGGTGAACCCTCCATTGGGATGATGTCAAAAATGGCGATATCAGCGGGTAGATTTTTATTTAACCTGAATAGCAGATCATAATCCCATGCGTCCGCTATGTCCACGTGAAAAAAGAATTGGCTCGCATGAACCTGAGCATCCGTTCGGCCACAGCCTACAATCGTCAGATTGGTTTTAAGAATCTGGCTGAGCAGCGTTTCGATAATGATTTGTACGTTGTGGGCCTGTGGTAATTTTTGCCAACCCCGGTACTGGAACCCGTTATATCCAATGTGAAAAAAGTATCGCAAGAAATGTTTTTCCCCAAGGTACAGTTGATCTCCTTTTAAACAAATTGTTTTCAGACAGACTTTAAGCGATTAAGAAATTCCGCTTCGTATGGTAATGCAACAAATAAGTTTTTTTGGAAGGAGTATCGAGAAATGATCGATTGACCAACAACTCAACATTAGCTTGCCTTTCAAGAAAGGGGTCGAGCGTGAGTTCTGCATACCTATTCGCTTGCCGAATTGCCGTGCTAATTCAAGTGTTGCACGCCGGCCTGAGCTTAGCGACACTTGGACTTACCTTGCTGCAAGTCTCACGACTTGCATAAATAAACCTTGTGGTAGCCTCCACCATACATTGAAACTGGTGATTTTTTAATTAAATTAGCTTTCGCACAAGCTTGTTAGCGATGAGCCGTAAATACGAAAACAAAAATCAAGACAAGCTATATTTTGTTACCTTCAAAGTTCTTGATAAAGGCAAGATAATTGAAGAAGTCGGTGCTCGAAGTAGCCGGATTGATGCGATAGGTGGATATAAAAAAGTGATGACTCCTGCCTTCGTTGGAGTTCGCACACCCTTGGCCTTTGTTGTATGT
>JBBRKB010000413.1:0-3661 GCA_038218385.1 Cytophagales bacterium
GCTACTCCCGCTTCAAGAAAGGTAACGCAACCCTGTCGATGATATTGCTAAGTTAGTTAACGTCTGCGATACCATATTATAATTAAGATTTTTTTGTGGCTAGCAGTCCTCTACAAAAGAATCAATTAAATTCTAAAAAATACATTTCGCTTGTACAACCAATAACACATTCCCCACTCCAAGCCAAATATGCAAAGGGATGAAATAATCCCCATTACTAAATCAGGCAAGTTCAAAGGCTTCATCATACCGTTTGATATCGCCCCAATGTATTCATTGAACCAACGGCTACCGATAATTTCAAAAAACAAATAAATAAAAAGTGAATTCATTCCAACAATCGTAAAGAAGGAAAGGTATCGCTTATGATCGCGCACATCAATCCACCAATAAACAAATGCCAGACCAAGCAAACACCAACCTCCCGAGGCAAAAACAAAAGATGACGTAGCTATTCGTTTTATGATTGGAGTCACCGTCCAGTCCATACTATAGCCCAACAACAAGCCGATCAATCCTGAAGTCACTAATAATTTAATCTTATCAAGTTCCTTTTTATCACTTATTAATAATTTTCCTGCCAGTGAACCCCAAATAGTATGCGCAGCCGTGGGGATACAATTGATCGCCACCCAACCTCCCTGGTTTATTTTATTCATGAGCATAAGATCCATGAAGTTTCCGAAATTATGTTGATCTGTAAAGGGTTGATCAAATCCTGAAACATTCGTAAAGCGATATAGAATTTCGGTCAGCAGCAATAAACCCAAACTGATGGAGAGTTGAGCAGCAAACGAAAATCTGAAAATGAGAAACGCTACCAAAGTTGTGAATGAAAGTTGTGTCAATACATCCCACAACTCAAAAGACAAACCACCAGGCCGCACGGCATAATCCAACACGCCCCAAAAGAAAAGCCAACCGGATCGTTTCAAAACTTTAATGAACGAAGTCTTCCACGGCACACCATTCTGTAGTTGCTTATGCAGCGACAAGGCCATGGCGGTTCCGGCAATAAACATGAAACCCGGTTGGATCAAATCCCAAAACCGAAGGCCATTCCATGGATGGTGATAAAACTGAATGAGAACGCTCCCCAAAAAACTATCCTCTGAACCTTCATACAAATGCTCAAAAAGACCAGCACTTTCAAGTGCCAACAAAACCATTATGAACCCCCGATAAAAATCAAGGGAGATAAGACGTTGCGGTTGAATATTATCCTGCATAAAAAAAGGTGAGCACATTTGAAGATCGCTCACCTTTTGCTAAAATCCAAACCATTCACCTAAGACGGTATTGTTTAGAATTTAAAAAAAACGGGTGATTTATTATTGGAAAGATTGAGAAGGAAAAAAATAAGAGGGTCTTTTCTGGGATTTTTAGCGCGAACACAATATCAATCAAGCATGACCAAGCTCTTGTAGCTTGTTACGTTCATCCTGCAGTTCGCGCGAAAGTTTCATTTGCTTATCAAGTGCATTGCGTTTGTAGTCTTCAAATTGTTGGGTCAGTAAATTAGCGGCTTCATTTTTCTCACGGGTAGAGCTAATGATATATTTTAGTCTGGCAAACATGAGTCCCGCCAACACCAGCAGCCCTAGAAAAATAAAACCAACCATACTTATAAAGGCCACTTTATTTACATCGAAACCCAAGACTGAAATATGGGTGACATCATGCTCCATCGCAGCGAGTGTTTTATCTTTTTCATCGATGGTATTATTCGCTTGCGCCACTTCACCCTTTAGTTTATCAACAATGGCCTTTGTCTCACGTACGAGTACACGCTGCGCTTTAATGGAGTCCATGGTAATTTTCCAAACACCGTCCAACACAGTCCCCTTTATTACCTTGTAATCATTATAGCTCTGCGACTTTTCCTTCATATAATTGAAACGCTCCTGAAGGTTATCAGGGGGAGTATCTTGCGAAAAGACAGGGAGTGAAAATAAAATGATACCAAGCAAAAGGATACGCTTCATTCGTATGGATTATTTATGTTAAGGGTCTTTCTAAATCTAAACTTAGCTACAACAACTGGGTTGCTCAATGCAAAACATTTCAACGTCGGGATAGGTCGTTTAATGCTCGATTCATTCCGATCAAAGGAAAGATCAATCAGCCCACCTTTAAGGGGAATGGTCTTTTTATTTTCTTCTCAGCACAAGGTCACCCCCTTGCGCCTGAACAATGTGGTTGAACAACTCGCGCAGGTAGTGATATTCTTCTGACGTATAAACCGTCCTGGTGATGGAGAGCCAACTGCTGATCATCACCTTGCCCGGTGTTACCTGAACACTGTAAATATATTTCCCTCCGTGATTGGGCAGAGCCAATGCCACCGGTTCCGGTACGCTTATCACTTCCACATTATCAGGGTACGTAAACTGAATGCTGATTCGCTCGTCCATGGGTGCGGCAAAATCTACAGGATAAAAGCGATCGGTAGACTTGAATGGGTTCTCGCTCCGCTTACCCAATATAAACGGATTGAAAATAAACTGCGAAACATTGAGGTCAAATCCGTCCTGTTCAATTTTCATTCGCTCAATCAAAGGGCTATCCAGCGAGTCGAGATTTAAAACAACATGATCTTCCACCACATTAAAATCATGCGTGTTTGCAAAATCTTTTTTGTATTCATCTAGTGTTGAAAATGAAGTGATTTTCTTTCGGTTAAGTAGTGCATCATATCCCGACGATGTATTCTGCACGGTGGTTGTTATTTTTCCTGAGGCATCTAATGTCATCATCAAAACGGATGTCTCTTTAAGTTTATCAGCCGAAACAATTTCATGCCATGACGTTTTACGGTCGCCAATCACACGTCCCTTCCCGTTGAGACACCGCATCGGTACCATTCCGAATGGGAGATAAGGATCAGTAGCATCCAATAAATATTCTTTTCCGTTGATGGTAAGCTGTGCAACAACGTAATTAAAATCACTCATTACCGGGTACAGCTCAGTTGCAAATCCATTACTTCGCGTAGATAGTATAAGCGGGTCTGCATCTAATTCGGCATAGCGAAGCGCGGCAATCAATGAAAGGTTGATGTCGCCCACATTTCCTTTCTTGCTTTCAAATGCTTTCTTAATTCCACTGTCGCAGTACTTGCTGTAATCACCATTCCACCGATAAGATGTTTTTATGAATTCATAAATTTTAGTTGCCTTTTTCAGCGGATCAGTTTCTTGCTTTATAAGTTGATCAACCGAATGGTCCATAATGTCTTTGCCTCGCTTCAACTGGATCCCAAAACTTTGGTTTCTTCGAAGTTCATCCTCCACGTCTTTCCATTCCTTTGTTACCTTATCAACCGCACCTGTGAAGTGTTTGATTTCCGAAAGTTCAAATTTAATGGCCGACAAATAATTCTTGCGGGCTGTCATAAATTCTTCGTCATGAAAGGCTGGAATATTCTCCATGGCAAATTTCATCAAAGAACAGTCAGCTTTATTCGCACCTGGCACAAAGCAATCTTTAATCACTTCCGATTCATTTTTATCAAGCTTTAAATATCCCTTCAGTGCAATGTTGTATATGTAATTGGCCGGTATCTGTGCCCAATACTCACTTCTGATTTTTGGAATATCGTCTTGAAACTTCCACTCCATAAAATTAAAAATGTAAGGCGTTTCAAATACATACCGAATCT
>JBBRKB010000414.1:0-3653 GCA_038218385.1 Cytophagales bacterium
GACAAATGCTCGTCTTGTCATCCATCGCCTGGGCAAAGTCTGCGCGTTTTTCTTCGCCAGCAAGTGCCAGCTCTCCAAATAATTCACCTGTACTGAGTATGGCTTTGATCACCTCCTTACCATTATCAAGGTAGTGACCAATTTTCACACGGCCATTGGCGATCATGTAAATGTGGTCAGCTGTTTCATCTGGAAAGTAAATAAACTCATCACGCTTAAATTCTTTGAAATCATGTGTACCACCTATCTTCTTTGTTTTATGAGGACAAAGTATATTGTATAAATTTACACTTTCAAAATACCACAGGGCGGTTGCGTTTGCCATAAGTTAAGGGTTGTTACGCCAGTTCAATTGAATAACAATAAAGCACATAAATTGTCTCAAAAAGTTCATGAAAACATCACAACTTAGTGAAATTTGGATATATCCTGTTAAATCTCTGGGAGGAATTTCAATTCCATCAGCCCGTGTAATGCCGAAAGGACTTCAATATGACAGGCGCTGGATGCTTGTGGATACTGAAGGAAAATTTTTAACGCAACGTCAATATCCTGTCTTTTCAAAATTTAAAACCGCCATTGAGGGAGATCAACTGCTGATACGATACCTCGTAGACCGACTATCAATAGACATTAAGGAAGAAAATAAAACGTGTTTGGATGTAAGAATATGGGATGATGTGGTGCAAGCGTATGAAGTTAGCCCATTTCACAGTCAATGGTTTTCTGACCGAATAGGCACAGACTGCAAGCTTGTGTACTTCCCTGAAAATAATCCACGCGCTGTTGATCCGAGGTATTCGATCCATGATGACCACACCAGTCTTTCGGATGCCTATCCATTTCTACTTATTGGCCAGGCGTCATTGGATGAATTAAATAAAAGACTTGCCATACCCCTTCCCATAGATCGCTTTCGTCCAAATTTTGTTTTCACGGGTGGCCATCCACATGAAGAAGATGATTGGAAAAATTTTACTATTGGTGATGGAAAGTTTAGCGCTGTAAAGCCGTGCGCACGGTGCATTATACCCACGATCAATCAGGACACTGGTGAGAAAGGTGTTGAGCCGCTAAAAACATTAGCAGCATACCGGTCTCGAAACAATAAAATTTATTTTGGACAAAATGTAATTTCCTTAAGCGCACATACTGTTTCTGTGGGGGATTTAATTACCGTCTTATAATCAAAAACTAATGTTATAAATGTTGATGGTTCATTTGTCTATTAACTCATCCCTGTTGACTTTTACATCGCTATGACATCTCTATACCTCAAGGCAGCACACATTATCTTTGTTGTCACCTGGTTCGCTGGGTTGTTCTACATGCCGAGGTTATTTGTATACCTCGCTGAGGCGCAAGGCAAAGACGAGCCCGAGCGGTCTATTTTATCAAAGCAACTCAATATGATGGCTTCACGACTTTGGTATGGAATCACATGGCCATCAGCTGTCATTACATTAGGTTTGGGCACATCCATGTTGATCAACCAACCGATATGGTTGACATACGGATTCATGCACATTAAACTTACGCTGGTATTTTTTCTTTTTCTCTACCACCTTTCACTTCAATACATTCTCATAAATTTTAAAAAAGGAAATTTCAAATACTCGGGCCAGCAACTTCGCGTTTGGAATGAAGTGGCTACACTTTTTCTCATTGCCATTGTGTTCTTGATTGTGTTGAAAAGCGCCATCAGCATGGCGTGGGGACTTCTTGGACTTATCCTTGTTTCCCTTGTCATTATGATGGGGATAAAACTTTATAAAAAATTTCGAAATGACTAACATACTTAAAACTGGAATTCAAATTTCATTCATCGCATGCATCACAATCATGGGTGCATCCTGTACTGAAAAGCAGGAGCGACTACCCATATTTGGGGAGAAGGAGGTTACCGGAAGTGATACGATCTATCACACCATAGCAGATTTTAAATTTGTTGATCAAGACAGCGCCTTCATTACGCCAAAAACATTCGAAGGCAAAATATATGTGGTAGATTTTTTCTTTACGTCATGTCGCACCATTTGCCCGATTATGAAAACGCAAATGTTACGCGTCTATGAAAACATAAAGGATGATCCAGATGTATTGCTCCTCTCACACACCATAGATCCGGAATATGACACCGTTGCCTTGCTTCACGACTACGCCAACCGACTTGATGTATCAAGCGACAAATGGCATTTTGTAACGGGCGATCAGGATGAAATTTTCAACATTGCACAAACCAGTTATTTCGCCACGGCGCTTGCAGATGATGCCGAACCCGATGGACTCATTCACAGCGGAGCTTTTTTATTAATTGATAAAGAAAAAAGAATACGCGGAAAGTATGATGGCACCAAAGAAGAAGAGGTGAACCGGCTCATGCAAGACATTAAGAAACTTGAAAAAGAATACCCGTGAGACGTTCTTTGAGTTTTTTTTCTCGTGTTTCTTTCCTACTTGTTGTCGTTTACATTCTTTCAAGTTGTGGTGGAAAATACAATGATAGCAAAGACAGCGGCTCGTTAAGGTTTCAACAATATTATCTTCGTGGAGAAAGTCTTTACCTAACGCACTGCAGCAATTGCCACCAGCAAGATGGCTCAGGTTTAAAACGTGTTTATCCACCGTTGAATAAATCTGATTTCATGGATAAAAATTTCGAAGCCGTTATTTGCCTGATGCGTAAAGGTATCCAAAATGAAATTATCGTGAACGGTAACACCTACAACCAACGCATGCCATCAAACCCTGCGCTCACCGATATTGAAATCGCTGAAATAGCCACCTACATTTATAACACATGGGATCATAGCAAAGGACTCATAGAAACAAAAGAGGTCACAAAAATAATGGAAGCCTGCAACTAGTCTTACAGATACTTTAGTTTCACACTCACCTGCTTGTCTTTTCCATCCCAATGTATAGATGCTTTTTCAAAAGACGGAGGGCCAAACATTCCTGACGCATCGTTGCCAAACCCAAAGCCTTCCTTGGGTATGCCCATAAAATTCGTGTCCAGTTCACCATTTTCATTTTCATCGTGAATGACACTTATGGCGTAGGTTCCATTCGGGAGGTTCTCAAAGACCGCAATAACTTTTTCTTTGTCGGCTTTCACAATTTTTCCAAACGTTGGTTTTTTGAGGAAGGTATCTTCGGTCGCAAACAACCCAACGTTGACCGTACCTTTTGCCTCCTTGACATTTGATACCTCGACACGAAGTGTTCCCTGGCTGAATGCAGGAAAAGTAAAACATGCTGCTAACAGCATTAGAATGGTAATCTTCGTTTTCATGTTTTAATAATTTTTTCTGTAAATATTATCTGACGTTACCTACGTTCAAAACATTTTCAACTGAGTACGCTTATGAGCGGGATCAATTGCTCTTTTCTGCTACTCAACCGTTCATCAAGAAAGTAAAACCGGGTTCTTTCTGAGTCGTTAAATTGTCAAAAACCTTATCAAATAACATGCAGAGAATGTACCAATCCCGAGGCATATTTTATTTAATTATTCATTAACTTCACCTACCACCTTCAAAATATAAACCAATGGCTTCCAATAAATTAAAAGTAAACAACAAATCCTATTCCGTAGAGGCTGACGCAAAGATGCCGCTCCTTTGGGCTGTACGCGACTTGGTTGGTCTTAC
>JBBRKB010000415.1:0-3640 GCA_038218385.1 Cytophagales bacterium
TCTGTTAATGGAACAGGTTCTGAGCGAGGCAAGAAACATGGGGTTGCTAGAGTATGATGATCAGGATGTTCGGTTTGTTGAGATGCATATTGGCGAAATGATTTACAATGAGCTTTCGATGGCTATACAATCGGATTTGCATTATCGATTGGCCGAACTATTTTATTCGAGAGGTATTGATTGGCTCACCACTGCCGATGTTGTGTTAATGGCAACCAGTTACAACCAGTCAATAGAGAGGGTGAAAAAAAATGGCGAATTGGAAAAGGTGGCTCTCATAAATTACAAAGCCGGTAAAATTTCTGAGCAGGACAATTCGTTGGAGCAAGCACGTTATTTTTATAAGATGAGTGCAGAGCTTTTGAAAGAATGCTCGTGGGAGAAAGTACGTGATCAGGTATGGCTTGTTTATTTGGATCGTGCACGTATCGAGTATTATCTCGGAGAATATGATTTGGCTGAGATCCACCTCGATTACTTATTGGAGTTGATAGACGATCCGCTTCAACGCGCCAAAGCATTTGAGTTAAAGATCACCATAAACAATAGGCTTGGCAGATATCAAAAGGTCGTTCACATTGTGAAAGGAATATTGAGTGAGTTTGGGCTTGAGTTGCCATCGGATGAAAATGTTTTACGAGAAGAGGTTAATCAGTTAACAGCCGCCTTAAACGATCAGAACGGAGAAAATTTTAGTACGCAAGCCAGCAATATTTCAAATCCGGAATATGATGAGGCGATTCTCAAGCTTCTCTATGTTGGGGGTATGGGGATACACCATACATCCGATGTGCTGATGCGTTGGGCTGCATTGCAAATCATGCTTCGTCCGGTCATAAACAATCACTCGGTAGTAAAGGCCATCGGATACGTATCGTATGGAAGGATGCTGATAATTTCCGGAGACATTGATAAAGGTTTTGAGTTTGGCTTGAAAGGTATCGGGATTAATAATTCCCTTCAGGATATCACCATGCGGTGTCGCGTGTATGGTGTCTTTGCTTTCTACATTCAACCGTGGAAGAAATCATTTTCTGAAAGCAAAGGGCTGCTGAAGGAGGCTATTCAAGCAGGCCACGCGGCAGGTGATTTAATTGGTTTATATATTCTCAAGACGCATGCATTGAACCTTCACATTATCTCGGGCTTGCCACTTAGGGATTTTAATCAGTGGACTTTTGATGAATCGTATCCTGGCAATGAGCTCACCTATTACATCACACATTATCAAAAAAATCTGGTACAATTCTTAAAAGGTGAGACGGCAATTTTTTCAATGCCCCGTCAACATCCTTCCTCCCTGGCTGCACGCTTTACTCTGCAAGAAGAAAAGTTTTATCGCAATTATGTATGGGCGAAATATTATTTTCTTTTTGGACACTACGAACTTGCTGCCAAGGCTGCGCGGGAAGCGCACAACAACCGAAAACTTCAGGAAGGCTCCCCTCTCTTGCCGGCTAATTTGATGATTTGGTTTTTAGCCATTACGCAAGACTGGAACAATCATAATCCTTCCAGCCTCGATGGCCTAAAACTCAAAGTAAATGTTATTTTAAAATCGTTTGCGTTCTGGCAACATCAGGCGCCATCCAACTACAGAGCTGCCTATCTATTATTAAAAGCCGAATGGTCGCGTATACAGGGTGAAGGAAAGATAGCGCTTAGCTTATATAGGGAATCACTGGCTCATGCAGGCACAAACGTTTACCATGCTGCTATTGTCCATGAGTTTTTAGGAAAATATTTGCTTACACAACCTACAGAGCGCAAGACCTCTGTCGATCATTTAGTTCAGGCTATCCAGAGCTTTACCGAGTGGGGTGCATCGGCTAAAGCGAAGCAACTTATTCAACACTATCAGGCTGTGCTTTCTGATCGTTTTCCAGATCCGGGATATATGGATATTGAAACCATTCAGTATGAATTGAGTGGCGACTTGGAAGTAGCATCGCTGGTAAAGAAGCTAATGGTGCTGCTTCTGCGCATTTCAGGTTCTACTCACGTAGTGGTAGAGTTGATGGAGAATACAGGTGAGCGGATTTTATATGATCAACTTTCTTTATTGAATGATCCTGATACAACGAAAGAAAGAGGGAGTATTGCTATTCCAGCTTCCATGATTTTGTTAGCGATAAAATCCACCAACACTATAATTGTCAATGATCTTGATGACGAAAAAGGATTGCGACATCAGCAAGCGCTGTTTGATAGAGGAGTGCAGTCGTTTTTAATTTTACCTGTTACCATAAATGATCACCTTCCCATGGTGATTTACCTGGAAAATATTTTTGCAAAAAACTGGTACGTTGAAGAACGAGTGAAATGGGTACGCATCGCTGCCAATCAGGGGGCGATCATTATAGAGAATGCGCGCATTCATGAGAAGTCCATTCAGCTAAATGAAGAGATACGCAAGGAGATGTTGGAGAAGGAACGACTCGGCTCTGTTTTGGAAGCACAAAAGGATGCGCACCTTAGAGCGCTCGTGCAAACACAAGACAATGAACGAAAGCGAATTGCCAGTGACCTTCATGATAGTTTGGGCTCATTGCTTTCCAGTGTTCGCCTGAGGCTTAATAGTTTTCAGGCGGAGTTTGAAAACAGTGTCCCGCATAAGGCGACAAAGTTTAAAGACACGCTTGATATGTTGGATGAATCAATTGATGAGCTTCGAAAAATTGCCCATAATATGTTGCCTGTTTCCTTGAGTCGCTTCGGGCTTGAGGCTGCCTTGCAAACTTTTATCCAACATATCAATACATCTGAACAACTGGACGTGGACGTGCAGATACTCGGGCTTGGAGAGCGATTACCAGAACAAATTGAAGTTTCTGTTTACAGAATATGTCAGGAGCTTGTTCAAAATGTGATCAAGCATGCGTTTGCTACAAGCATGCGCATTCAAATCATCCGTCATGCTGATGCACTTAACATTATAGTAGAGGATAATGGAAGAGGCATGTCGGCCAAAAGTGTTGAATCGGGTTTTGGTTTTAATACGATCAGGTCTAAGATAGATTTGTACAAGGGTACATTTGATATCGATAGCCGGCCCGGTAAGGGAACCACAATATTGGTTAATTTAGTCATTGATGGGTGACGTCAATAGTGTGCAAGTATTTCAGTGATTTCAGTAATCATGGTTTTCGGTGACGAACAAATTAATGGGATCCTCTACCTTTATATTGCAATTATTTTTTTCTTTTAAAATTCAACGGCATGAGTAACAGAAGGAGTTTTATCAAACAAGCTTCATGGGCTGGCATCGGTTTAGGATTTATACCTCCAAAAGAAAAGATTGACT
The DNA here is from genome assembly GCA_038218385.1 of Cytophagales bacterium. Lineage (GTDB taxonomy): Bacteria > Bacteroidota > Bacteroidia > Cytophagales > Cyclobacteriaceae > JBBRKB01. The sequence continues at coordinate 3,305 of JBBRKB010000415.1, forward strand.
TTTCATTTCTACACCTCACGGATATGCATGTGCAGCGCAAGAGACAAGGTAACATCGGCTACCAGGCGTGTGTTGATACTGTAAATAAAAATGAGCGGCATGCTGAATTTGTGCTGATGGGTGGTGACTTGGCTTTTGATGGAAATTATACAGCCAAAGAAATATTTATCGACCAAATTAATTTATACAAGGGCATAAGTGATCAGCTAAAGATGCCGTATTATAATGCCCTCGGTAACCATGATATACTGGGGTGGAACTCACGAAGTAAGATTTCGGTTGACGATCCTGATAGTGGTAAAAAACTAATCATGGACATGCTCGACATGCGCAATA
>JBBRKB010000416.1:0-3631 GCA_038218385.1 Cytophagales bacterium
GACAAAAGATTTTAGTGTGAACCGCCAGATATTCACACCTGCCACGCGAAGAAAAGAATTGCAACAAGCCAGAACATTACGCGACCGTAGAAAGCAGGAGGATACAAGCAAGCCCCCCATGAGCATAAAAGATTTGCTCAACGAGCGATTGAAGCAATCACAACAATCAAATGAGGATACTGTGTCCCTTGCACCTCCGTTAGAAGAAAATATTCTGGTTGATACCGTAAAGTCCCCTATAGAAGCAGCCGTAGAAAATCCAATTGTGGCAGAGCAGAAGCCCACCGAGGCAGTAGTAAACACAGATAACTATCAATTTGAAGATGAAGCAGCAAAGGAGACAGAAACCAGTGAGGTATTCTTAACCCGCTTCATGAAAGCCCATGAAAAAAGCCGTGTCACAGGGCCCTTTCCATACGAGCCAAAATTTGGTTACGACAATTTAGTTACGTCAATGGTCATTGACCCGCTGCGGGGATTGGGGATAAAGATTGAAACCCAGATGAACGACATGTTGGAGAACTATCGTTTCAACGGTGGCATTATGACAACCATCGACCTCAAAAACAGTGATGTGTTTGCAGAGTTTCAATACCTCCCTGCTTACATTGATTTCAGTGCACGCTTCGATCGTAAGGCAATTTACTGGGAACCGAGTACCCCTGGTGACATTTACACCTACACATTACATAAGATGGAAGTTGGCGCTTCGTTGCCCATAAACGACAGGACACGCGTAACGCTAAAACCATTTTTTGAAGCGGCCACCTCTATAAACCTGGGTTCTAATCAAGACTTGGGTGGAGTACCTTCTCATAAAGACATACTGAATAATTACTTTGGGGGTATGCGCGCAGAACTTGTTTATGATAACTCTGTAGTGTCAGGTATGAACATTATTGAAGGCACACGTGGAAAAATGTCTTTTACTCATCATCAGGGATTGAACAATGAAGACCTCAGCTTTAGCCAGGTGGCGCTTGATGTACGACATTATCAAAAAATTTATAAAGAGATTGTGTTTGCTGTGCGTGGTTTTGGAGGAAGTTTTTTTGGACAATCGCCAAAAAAATATTTACTGGGAGGCATGGACAATTGGTTGTTTAACAGTACGAAGCGGGATGGATCGACAAGTAAGGGTGAACCTAATCCACTCGGTGTATACGGAGATAACCAGGATTTACTGTTTGTGGAATTTGCCACCAATCTTCGCGGGTTTGATTATGGAACTTTGTTTGGAAACAGCGTCCTTCTCTTCAATGCGGAATTAAGATTACCCTTGGCACGCGCCCTTGCTGGCGGACCGATTTCATCTAATTTTTTTAGGAATATGCAATTTACTGCCTTCTATGATATCGGAACAAGTTGGTCAGGCAAACCTCCATTCAATTCTGAGAATAGTGTGAGTTATAAAATTGTTCAAGAAGGCCCCTTTGAAGCCCAATTAAAAAATTACCTAAATCCGTGGTTGTATAGCTATGGCCTTGGCTTCCGGTCGGTGATACTGGGTTACTATGTGAAAGCCGATGTGGCGTGGCCCGTTGAAAATTATAAGGTGAAGGATCCCAGATTACAGGTAACGCTTGGGTTCGATTTCTAAATGAACATGCAGACATCTACCTGAATTAATTATCCTATTTTTGCAGCTATATTAATTTCCCAACCTTACCGGTATGATAAAATCAATGACGGGATTTGGTCAGTCACTCGATGACGATGGCCATATTCAAATCAATGTTGAACTCAGAAGTCTCAATTCAAAGTTTTTGGACTTTAACCCCCGACTGCCAAAGCAGTTTTCAGAAAAAGAAATTGAAGTAAGAGGACTGATAAGCGAAAAACTTGAGCGTGGAAAAATATCGCTGACCATCGACTATCAACGGCTGGGCGATGATGATATTAAGCAGAGCTACAACGAACTTTTGTTTAAAGCATACTATCAAGAGTTGGAGAAGTTGGCAGCCCTTGTTGGTGCTGATAAATCTTCTTTGTTTTCACTTGCGTTGGAAGCACCGGAAGTGGTGCAAAACAAAATTAAGGAAGAGGCAAATGAAGGAGAGTGGGCGAAAATTAAAGCGTGTGTGATAGATGCCATAAACAAATGTGAAGATTTTCGTATCAAAGAAGGACAGGTGCTAATGAATATGTTGTTGGATTGCTCCAGCAAAATTGGCAATGGCTTAAAACGTGTGACGGAGTTGGATCCCAAAAGAGTTGAACGTATCCGCGAAAAGTTGAAAGGAAATATCGTGGCATTCTTTGGGGAAGAAGGATATGATGTAAACCGGCTTGAGCAAGAAATTATTTTTTACATTGAGAAATTAGATATCAACGAAGAGAAAGTTCGACTGAAGTCGCATCTCGATTATTTTGAAGAGGTCTTAAAAGAAAAACAGGCAAACGGAAAAAAACTTTCTTTCCTTTCGCAGGAAATAGGCCGTGAAATAAATACCATCGGATCAAAGGCAAACCATGCTGAGATTCAAAAAGAAGTAGTAAGCATGAAGGAAGAACTCGAAAAAATCAAAGAACAATTAAATAATGTTCTGTAAGATTAAGGACAACTCTAAAAACCTCCGAAAACCTTCTCCCATCGGAGAAGGGTAGGCCTGCCTGCCGGTAGGCAGGGATAGCCGGGGAGGCCAATATAAAAAAGTTTTAGAGATGACCTTAAATGAGTTTTGCCAATGTGTTGATGTAGCGTTCGGGCACCTCTCCTTTAAGCGCTGTTTGATAATCGGTGTAGCTACACGGTACAATGCTATTGCGTGAATAACGTTCTTTGCCGTTGGGATACGGTACTTCCATCCACCATTTCTCGCTCATCTTGCTTTTGTAAAAAGATAATGTATCGGGTTCAATAGGAAGTGAAACAACATATTTTAGGAAGTCGTTGCTCTTGAAGTTTTGTTCGTTTTTCCGATGATAATATCCTTCAATAAAATACCAGATCATCACTGCAATAACGGAAGCTGTTTTCTTATGTATATCATCCAGCGATGGATCGTATTCATAAAATCCAATAGAACTTAATTTTTCATTTAAGCCCGCGTACCAACATATCTGGCAAGCTTCTTCGCCCGTCAAACCAAACGGTTGGGCTAATTTATTTCCAGGTGCATCAGAAGAACGAATGGCTGTGACATCAAAAGAAAGTAGATCAGCATTTCTAATCGTAGGCTCCATCTCATTCATGTTTGTCCGCATTTGCCCAACCCGAAAAGCTTCGAAGTATAATTTTTCCAAAACGGCAACGGACAACGGATCGATAAGGTAACTCTGGTATGCCAGGTGAGTATAACTGAATAAGTAATTGGGTTCGTGTAAAAGTATTTTGTGAATATGTTGCTTGTTCAAAGACGTTGATTTATTGTCATCAAGATCAAGAAAGGCATCTACATTAAGGAAGCTTACCAATTTATCCATCGACTCATAGGCAGTGTACTGACCGTAGTCAAGGTCGTGCGAGCCCCCGATGATGATTGGCAAAACATTATTTTCGATCAGTATTCTGCACACCTCACTCACTCTCGTGTGTGACTCTTCAGCATCAATTCCAATGTTTAAATTTCCAAGGTCAACAATGCGATAAGCACCGTTGCCTCTTTTCAGGTTGTATAGTTTCTTCCGT
>JBBRKB010000417.1:0-3614 GCA_038218385.1 Cytophagales bacterium
CCAAGGCAACACGGGTCTTGTTATAAAAGCCAAACGCTTCAACATAGAATATTTTCAATCCTTTCTTTCGCGTGAGTTCAGCACCGGTGGCACGCATCATTGGGGTGGTGTAAGACTGGGTTGGTATTTCAAATAGTCCAACTAACGATGTTTGAATTCAAATCTCCCATCTAAAATTCTTTCTTCACATTAAAAAAGAATCCACCCTTGCCTTCTCGGTTAAAGCTGTATTCAAAACGAAGCACGGTGTCGTAGGAGGCCACTATATCAATGCCACCGCCATATCCCGCAAGAAATTCATCTGAGAATTTTGTATTTAAATCATTGTTCGTGTAAGCGGAATAATTTTTAACGTACCCAAAATCTGCATACGTTTTGATGTAAATGGCCAGTGGGAGGTAGCTAAATTTCTCAGAAAAGAAATTATGTATTCTATAGTTACGTGCAAATAGTTTCTTTTTTAAAGTGGCCTTGTTTAAAATAAAATGGGGCCCTTCAATGACATACACCTCGTAACCATGAAGTACTTTCTGACGGTAACCTAGTCCGCTAATTAAGTTGTAAGGTTGAAGATCGGGTGTGCTATAATTGGCGTATGTATAATTTGAAAAATTAAAATTATGCTTCAAATTGAAATACCGGGCATAGCCAACGGATATTTCTGTTTTATGAAAATCAGACATACTGCCTATGCCATATTGATTTACACTTGCGGCAAGATACCTGCCTCGTAGCGGGTAAGCAATGACATCGCGATGATCCGAAACGAAGCTATAGCGCAGCGCCAGGAATTGCTGCTCAGTGTTGTTATTTGTGAAATAATTAGGATTGATTTGCTGAATGGTGTCGGCAATAGCTGACTGATCATACGCTACTCCAAACGAATGGGTTTCATAGAATGAATTTCGATACGTATACGTTACACTAAAGCCTTTACTACTTTTTAGCAACTCTCGTGTTTCAATATAGACGAGCTTGTGGTTCAATGTTTTGTATGCAAGGTTTTTGTTTTCTTCATAGTTGAAACTGAAGGTGAGGCCTTGCTTTTGCTTTTTGTCAATGTAGGGTAGTCGGTAGGTAAGGTTGAAAGATTTAGAGTAGCCGAAGTTGGCCGTAGCGCGTATGGTTTCATTTCTCCCCCTGAAATTGTATTGATAGAGTTGCAGTCCATAGTTTACCCGGCTAAAATCATGATTGTAATTCTGCCACCATTCATTAAAATTTCGATCGGAAAGTTCAAAGATCGGTACGGGGAAGGTGTACCATCTTTCGGTTACGTCAATGAGCAGATCGATGGTGTTGTTTTCCAGATCGAGTGATTTTATTTCTACTGTATTGAAGAGGCGGGTGTTGTATATTTTTTTTCTGTCTGTCTCCAGTATGGAGGCGAGGTCTTCACTGTAAATAATGTCACCACTTTTTAAGGTAAGTTCACGCAAGATAATTTGGTTACGTGTTATTTTATTTCCGATAACAAATATCCGATTAACTATCAAAAACTTTCCTGAGTCCTGTGGGTTTTGATAGGTTCGTGATTTGACGGGCCGCTTAGCCGTATCAGCTAGCGCAAGGGTAGCCGATGTTGGACTACCAAGCGATGTGAACAGACTTACTATAACAACGGCGATCGCCAGCATTTTTTTTCTTAATTAACATCTAATTACTGGTATCCCCTTCAGCTCCCAGATTATTACTTTGTTAAAAATAATTATTTCATCCGTGTTGAAAAGTGACACGTGTGTTAACTTTCATAAAGCGTCAAGATCGGCCAGCTCTTCTTTGAACCCAGAGGAGAGTATGGGAAAGCGGCACCATGTTCGCGGATCAACATTTATTTCATCTAAATGAAAAGAGGGTGCTATCCGCTCCCTTTTCCACTGGTTTATGGACCATAGCGTAAAAAACTTTCGAATATGTTTTTTTAAAGTTTGCCCCTCCGGATATTTTGCGAGTAAGATTTCATAGACTTTGACGGGTGGCATTCGGTTTTGTATGGCAAGCTTTTCAATGTCTTCCAAAACTAGATACGGCATCAAATCACTTTCATCGGTTTGGTGACTCTCCAAAGGCCGTAACTCTGCGGTAGGTTGGAGATTGTTTATTAATTTTAAACCGGTGTGGCCCAGACTCTTTTCTGCCCATCGTATCCATTGAAGAATAAAGGGTTTGCTTAATCCCGCAATGGGGGCGAGGCTTCCGCTGGTGTCACCATCCATAGTGGCATAACCAACATCTCCTTCACTTCGATTAGAGGTTGTTAGTAGTACAGCTTTTTTAATGTTGGCCAGCATCCATATGATAGGTGACCTTGAGCGGGCTTGAATGTTTTGAAGTGCTATATCGTCTTGCTCCCACGTTAGCTTTCGTTCGATGGCATGTTCTATTTTTTGTGAATACGATTTTACCTCTTCATCAATGCTCCAGGTGTGGAAGGTTGCGCCAATGGAAAGGGCTAACGTACTAGCTGCATCTAAGGTGTCGTGTGATGAGTTCACCGTCCCTTGATAAGCGCAAGTGAGCAAAAGATGTACGGCTCTCTTCCAATCGTTCTGTATTTCTTTCTGATCAATACCTAATGTGTTGCAAAAATTTTCCCAACCTAAAGAGGCACTTGCGCGCTTTACCATTTCTGCCACCATCACCGCACATGTGCCTGAATCTGCCCCGCCACTTAGCGACAAGACAAATCCACGTGCTTTACTTTTTCGCAGGTAATCAAATAACGCCAGACTTACAGCTTGTGTGAGTTCTTCATTTTTATCTTTTGAATCTAATAATGTAGGTGCCTGGGATTTTTCTGGGGATAACAAATCGACATCACAATACCTGATCTCATATCGGCTAAACGACAAACGCTTGTTTTGCAACAACAACTTTCCATGCTGTGCAATCAAGATGTCACCGTCATAGATCATTCGCCCTGCTTCATTGCCTAACAGGTTGGAGAAAATGTAAACACATTTGAATCGCTTCGATGCATCCAGTACAACTTCACTTTCCCGCAACTGGCTTTTTCCCATAGCGAAATGACTCGCACTGGGATTGAGCATGATGTCAATTCCTTTATCGAATAAAGCATATCCGGGACGAAGTTCTTTTCGCCATCCATCTTCACATATTTCAAACCCAAAGCGAACATCATCAACATTAAAAATTATATCACCTACCGGAATGGTTTCATTTAGTAGCATGTGTTTGATCACAACACCAGCTGTCCAGGCTTTAAACCAACGGGGTTCATAATGTACACCATCGTTGGCGAGGTTTTGCTTGAGGGCAATACCTAAAACATTTTTATCACTGATGACACAGGCGCCATTGTACGTGATACCGTTTATGCGAATCGGTAGCCCAACATTCACGGTAATGTTGTCGCAATGTTCACGTATGATATGCACTTGGTTCCAGGCTTCTTCGCTCACCCATTCACTAAGAAAGAGATCTTCACATCCATAGCCTGTCACACACAATTCAGGAAGACATAGAATTTTTACGTCATGATCCTTTGCTTCCTTAATAGCGTCAATAATATTTTGTGTGTTCCCTTTCCAGTCCAATGGTATTTGGTTCACGGTTCCACCGGCAATTCTCAGCATGGTCAGAGGAGGGGTGTC
>JBBRKB010000418.1:0-3614 GCA_038218385.1 Cytophagales bacterium
GTGAATTGGTGATCACATTCGATCCAACTTTTATGGTAACAGTTAAATTCTTTACACTACTCATAATACATCCACTTTCAGTCGATCCAGACTGAAATAAGGTTCAATAATACTATTTTATGAGGATATGGAGAGAACAAATGGCAATGAGGGCAGTCAATATTATTTTTTTATTATATTGAAATACTTTTATAACCCCTAAAACTTTTTAAACTACCAAGCCGTGAACATTAAGGTTGAACATTTCAGAAATCTGGTTTCTCTTTCTGCAGCAGATGGAAAGATTAACGAAGTCGAACGCGTTGCATTGTCAAAGATCGCTTTTGAAAGAGGTATCCCGTTAGATCGGATGAACATTATGTTTACGAAAGCTTCGGAGTATACCTACCTCATTCCGCAGAACCTGGAGGAGCGTGAAATTCAATTGGATGAGATGATTGATCTGGCGTTGTTGGATGGGGAATTTTCCAGGGCAGAGCATGAGCTCATCATGATGGTGGGTAAAAAGCTTGGCTTTGCGGATGAAGAATTAAAGAAAATAATTCAATCAAAGTGTGCTGCAAATGTATAGCACTGTCATTATAAAATAGACGTAAAATAAAGAACCCGAATAGACTACTCCATTCGGGTTCTTTATTTTTCAATAGTATCCAATCAATCTCTGATACCTAAGCACCTCTTTAATATCTTTTTCACAAGAGAGTTGCACAAATTGTACTTACATAATTATGCGATTGGATTCGTCAATTCGTAACTCATTTTTAATGTTGATGAAATTCATCAGAGACAAACTGCAATACTACGGGAAGGGAAGCGCGCCAGTAAACCCAGCTATGGCCTCCATCACGTATTCTGAATTCATGTGGAATTTCTTTTTTGCGCATGGCAATATGTAGTAATGAACTGCCTTCATAAAGAAAATCCTCATCACCACAATCCAAAAACCATTTCACCGCTTTCTTTTGATCGTCTGGCATAGCCGCTACCAACTCCAGTGCACTGTACTTTTTATACCATGCTTCCAGTTGGGCATCCGTTGCTGTTTGTTTATTGCGGGTTAACCATACTTTTGCATCTTCCAATGACAATGGTCCCTGGCTGGCGCTAAGGGCACAAGCAGCAGAAAATAATTCAGGATGGTGAAGGGCATAATACAATGTGCCACCACCGCCCATCGACAATCCGGCCACGGCACGATACCTTTTATCAGTTTTTACCCTATAGGTTTTTTCAACGAAGGGTATTAACTCCTGAAAGAAAAAATCTTCATAGCGCCAATCACCGTTTGGTGTGTTTACAAACCCGCGTGTTCCGGTATTGGCATCGGGCATCACAATAATCATCGGTGTGGCCGAGCCATCTGCAATAGCTTTATCCGTTATACTTTTTACTTCACCAAATTGAATCCATCCGGTTTGATCATCGCCACTTCCATGCAATAAATATAACACGGGATAACTGCGTTGTGATGTCTCATAGTCGGGTGGAAGGTAAACGGCATATTTACGTTCTCCTTTTAAAATTTTACTGGTCATCGATAGATTGTCCATGACTTTGCTGATCTGTGCCTGTGACGAAACCACAGCAAATATAAGCAAGGTGAATACGGTGAAGTTTTTCATAGCTATTAAAACTCGTATTTGATTGATTGTAATCGTGAATATAGTTCACAAATAGGAAGACAAGAAACCTTTGATGAGATGTTATTTTTTTGGAATAGAGGTTAATGTAGTTCGTGTACCAATGCGCCATTTTAGCGCAGTTCAACAATTGCCTATATTTGGGTTTAATGTTAAAACAGGTAAACGCAATGGCCAGCGAGCAGCCCCTTTTTCTTAGGAACCTTTGGTATTTTGTAATGCACGGCAGTGCATTGAAGAAGGGCAAGCTTCAGCAGAAACAAATTTTGGGTGAGAAGATTTTGTTCGGTCGGGATGAGGAAGGAAAAGCTTTTGCCCTTAAAGATAATTGTCCTCACCGCGGGGTGCCCTTATCGTATGGATGGTTCGATGGAAAAACAATTACCTGTTGCTATCATGGTTGGCAGTTCGATTGTGCCGGCACCTGCCAAAAAATTCCTGCCCTGGCGGATGAGAAGATGGAGGTGAATAAAATAAAAGTATTCAACTATCCATGCAAAGAAATTAACGGCACCATTTGGGTCTACATGCCACAAAACAAGTTGGATGTGAAAGATGCGGATAGCAGGCTGCCGGATTTAATGATGAAGAGCGAGAACACGTTCAAGCATGTTGAAACCGTCACCATTCCAACCAACATTGATCATTCCGTCATAGGCCTTATCGATCCAGCGCACGTTACGTTTGTTCACCAGTCATGGTACTGGCGTTCGGCAAAGAATTTAAAACGAAAAGAAAAGAAGTTCGAGCCTGTTGATAAAGGGTTCAAGATGGTGCGTCACAAACCTTCATCCAATTCAAAAGGGTATTCTATTTTAAAAGGCGGAACCTCTACCGAAATAAACTTTCAACTTCCGGGAAACCGAATTGAACATATTCAAATAGGAGACAAGCATGAAGTAGTATCGATAACGTGCCTTACGCCCATTGATGAAAACAACACCGAGCTAAACCATATTTTTTATACAACTATCGGTCTGGCAAAGCTACTGTGGCCACCCCTGAAGCAGTTCGGAAAAAAGTTTATTGGCCAGGATCTTTTGGTTTTTCAACGCTTGCGCGAAGGACTTGATTCAGATCCCACACTGATGTTGTTGGGCGAACCCGATATGCAGGCGCGTTGGTACTATGAGCTGAAAAAGCAATGGAATGTAGCGCAGGAAAATAAAACGGAATTTGTCAATACCTTGTCGCCTGCTGTTTTGAACTGGATTACCTGATTGATTTGAATTCATTCTTGGGTATCTCTAAAAACCTCCGAAATTCTTCTCCATTGGAGAAGGGTAGGGATAGCCAGCCCGGCCATTTAGCGGGGAGGCCAGTATTAGAAAGAGTTTTTAGAGATGCCCTCTTATAATAAAGGGGCAAGGATCCGGGCTAATGCATCGACAAATTTTTGCACCTTGCTTCTTTTACTCCACTCTTCAAGGGAAATCATTTTGCTTCCTTCAATGTCTTTTAGAAATACATCCGTAAGTTCTTTGTTTACCCGTTTACTGTATACCATGGCGTTTATTTCGAAATTCAATTCGAAACTTCTTAAGTCCATGTTGGCCGTGCCGACAATGGAAATTGTGTCGTCTATGGCAATGGTCTTGGCATGAATAAATCCTTTTTGATATAAATAAATTTTCACACCACACTCCAGCAGCTCCTGTATATAGAAGCGGGAAGCGGCATCAACAAAAGCGGAGTCTGACCGTGACGGCAACAGTAAGCGAACATCTTTGCCGCTGAATGCCGCGGCTTTAATGGCATTAAAAATACTTTCGTTGGGAATAAAATAGGGAGAGGTGAGGTAGATGGATTTCTTTGCGTCATTGATGGCGCTGAAATACGAAAGCATGATGCTGGGCCGCGGATAGTCAGGGCCACTGGTAACAATTTGTACCAAATCCGTTTGGTCCTCTTGTGGCACAGGGGCAGGGAAGAACGGAGGATCAACACCCAGTTTTTCGTCAGCACAAAAATTCC
>JBBRKB010000419.1:0-3595 GCA_038218385.1 Cytophagales bacterium
TAACTCTTCTGGGTTCAACAGTAGGGTTGTAAGTATTATCAGAAGTATTAATTGAAATTAAACTCTTCGTTTTTATCACGTTTTAAAATTAACTTTCTCATTGAATTAACTTTCTCATTGACTTCAGTCATTCAACTATCCTAAGTTCTGAAGTTCAATTAATAAGATAAATAACCATAAATCGTATTTCCCGTCTACTGGGCTTACTTGGTCTTTTTTCTAATATAGTCGCCCAACCACATTCCTGCTTTCTCGTAAGCCGATTGGATTCGGGTGGTCATTTCAAAATCTCCACCAAACGCATTCTTCCCCGATATGTCCCTAAAGGAAATTATGGCGACTACATTATTTTTATCAGCGGTTTCAACTACTAACAACTCACCATCAATTTCACCAAAGTGGCTTGTGATCCCTATGTTCCACCCACCTTCTGTACGGGTCGTTTTAAAAATCAAAGTATACTGCGCATCACGATCGTTCAACTTAATTCTTGAATATTTTTCAAACCCCTTGATGAAGGTTGGTTCATAATACCGTTCTCGATCATTGAACCACTGCGTTACAAATGCAGAACCCCTTCCAGGTTCCTTCTCATCCCAACTCCTTTTCTTCTCCAATAGATATTCCTTCTCCTTCTTGCCGTCCCCTATCAGCATATCATCATAAGTAAACATAATGTTATACGATGTTTGCCCTTTCAACTCTTTCAGATTTCCAGAAATGACTTCTCTCTTCTGTGCATGTACTGAAGTGGCAAACATGAGAGCAAAACATGCAGCTAGTGTTGGAATGGTGAAGAGTGAAATTTTCTTTTTTAACATATGGCTTAAAACAAAATTAGAACGATCATAAAAATAAACCTTTTTTAATTGGCTAACAAAATCGGGCATCCGCCGGAGCGAAATTAATTTTCGACTTCCCAATCTCAGTCATGTGAAGGTTCAGACAACTCAAAATAATCCCCTCTGGTTTGATTTAAAGTTGATTCTATCAAACCGAAATTTTCAGGGGTGGCCTTAAGGTCAATGAATTTGCCAACAATGCTTCTGTTACGATAAATAACAAACGTATTGTCTACATCTGGATTTATTTTATTCAGGTTAACTTCACTTTCGGTATCAGAAAATGAGGGAACAAATGTTAAGGCGATAGTTGTCAACTTCAACTCGCTTCCAATAGCTTCCAGTTGTTTTCTTCTCTCGGCCTGGTTATAATTCTCCGCATTGCCATAGACAAAATAGGCTTTTAAATATTTACTTCTGACAAACATTAATTCACAGCCATCGCATCCTCCACCGACAAGTGGTTCCTTTTTGGCAAGGGATTGTTTTGGTGAAGAATTTTTATTTTGTCCGCTGCATGCCGTTACTGCTATCGCGAGTAAAATAAGCAAGAGGCCATAATACATTTTCTTCTTTTCCATTTTGAATCAGGATTATGATCACGTGTGGTTAAAAGTAAGACCAAGATAACTATTTTAAAAAGGATAAATTGTTCGTGTAATTTCTATTGGGGTGCTATCGGTGCTTTTTTGAACCTTCCCCACGCGATCATGGCAGCTAGAATACCAAAGATTACAGTGAATCCTGTTTGAGGACCCTCTCCCCTTTTCATGTGAAAAATACCAGCAGCAATCATCAGCACTAAAACGCAAAGCGCTGCAATAGGTGTAAGCATTGGTTTTATGCGAAGTAGCGCAGGCAGTATCAATCCAATCGCTCCCACTATATCAAATACACCTGTAAGTTTTACAAACGCACTCGATACCTCGCCTGTCCACGGCCACATAGCAGACAAGTCTTCAATGGGTAGAAATAATTTCATGGCTCCTCCGTACACAAGACCTAAAGCCAAAAGTACTTGTACTACCCAGAGCATAATGTGACTGGTTTTTGGATATGGTTGGTCTGTCATGTTGCTTGTATTTTTAATAGGTGCACAAAGTTAACGGATTATTTCATGGATTAATTTTTCAAAGTTGCCCTTCCGGCTGCTCTGCAAACCTGCGCTTTTGATGGTGAAGACACGCAACAAAAAGGACATGCGAACTCCATCGTGGCAAGGAAATTCATCAAGCCTGCTTTATCACGCAGGTTGATAGAATGGTGCATACTTAGTGTGAGTAAATCGTTATCTTTGGAAAGGCAAAATTAAAAAACTATGGACATCAATGCTGAGAGAGCTCACCTCATTAAGGAACTCCAACAAGTACAGGATTTATCTTTGTTACGTGCCATAAAGGTTATGCTGCACTATGGGTTAAAGAATGAAGGAAACATAAGTGTAGAACAGTATAATCGAGAATTGGATGAGGCTGAAGCTGAGATTGACCGGGGAGAGATTATTGCGCATGATGATTTAAAAAAGCAGATGAAAGAATGGTAGAGGAGACTTCGCCTATAATCATTTGGAATAAAAAGGCATCTATCTATTTTAAAAAGGAATGCGGACGGATTCAGGAAGAGTCCTCCGGCAACTCTGAGAAAGTCAAAAACGGAATTATCAAAGTCATAGACAGTCTGCTTGATCACCCCGAAAAATATTCACCTGATAAATTTAAAAAAAACAATCCCGGAAACTACCGAGCCTTTGAAAAATACTCGTATCGTGTGGCATATAAATACACAGAGAAGGAGATAAGAATCTAGCGCATCCGGCATGTGAAGCAAGAGCCACGGGATTACTGATCCCTCTTTCATTTCCGTTATGCCTTTGTTGGGCTTGCGACAGAGGTCACCAACAACGTGATGAACCCAGATAACGCACACGCTTTCCTTCCTATACTCCTCGTGGCTTTCACACCATAATAATATGCCTTCAATAAAATGCCCACGGATTAAACCATGGGCTTTTTAGTTTATAACCCAACTCCAATTTTAATCCCGATCTTGGGATAGATTCCTTTATAGGCAGGCTCTAGAAAGGAAGGATAACGAACTTCTAATTCCCCTTCCGGATAAACAGGAATACCTACCGCACCACCAACGAACATATCCAAAACCAGCACCTGCCAAATTGTTTTTTGAAGTCCTATGGTGAACGATGGGCTCAGGCCCCATAATCTGGTTTCCGTATCATTATAGTAGTTTCCATTATAATCTTGTTTTTGTGTTTTATAATAGCCGCCTTTAAAGCCCACGGAATAGTAAACGCCCATATAGTATTTTCGGGTGACTTTGTCCGTCAACTTCATGGGCACAAAATATTTTCGATAGGCGATTTCTCCATATGCCCCTGAATAACCTTCGTATGTAATGCTGCCATTTGTCCTTAACCCCAAATCCAGATTGAAACTCCGAGAGAAAGAAGGATTAAAGATTTCAAGACCAAGTTGAAAGGTACTGACGAAAAATGCTTGAGGATAAATTTTAATAAGAGCCTTGGGCATTTTAAAATCATCATTCGCTTCTTGTGCTTTTGCTGAAAAGCAAAGTGCGAGAAGAACTAATAAGTTGAGTGTTTTTTTCATAGGTTAAAACGCTAATTTAATTCAACGGCTAATAACGCAAATATTTCTGATCTTATGTTCGTCTTCCCTGGCTATTTCTGCACCCATTTTTTGAGCCCTGCGGTGATGTGCGGCGGGTTTGTGACA
>JBBRKB010000420.1:0-3593 GCA_038218385.1 Cytophagales bacterium
GTTACCCCCGAAAAATCAAAGCTCCAGCGGAGCGAAATCTTTGTAGAATAAAATCGGGGTGTGATCATCAGAGCTCAAGCGGAGCGAAATCTGTGTAGAATGTCATTGTATAGCAAACAGTATACGGCCGGACAAAATTAGTTACTCAAAAAGTTACAGCAATACATCCAGATTTTTGAATATTTTTGACAGTAGAAAAGGACTGTGTCTCAATCAGATTACTTTGAAGGTTGTGAAGCAGTAAAGTTAAATTTGAATACGATGGCAAAAACTATAACCGAAGAAGCCGGAGACAAAACCAAACTCTCCTCTCACGCTCATAATTTTCCACTTGTGGGTATTGGAACTTCGGCTGGTGGGCTCAATGCGTTCAAGCAAATGCTCGCAGTGATACCCGTAGATTCAGAGATGGCCTGTGTCGTGGTGCAGCATTTAAATCCGACGCACGATAGTAAGCTTACCGAAATTCTTTCCAGGGTTACTAAAATTCCCATTCAGGAAATTACAGATGATGTAAAGATTTTGCCAAACCATAGTTATGTGATGCCTTCCGGCAAATTACTCACTTCGATAAACGGGGTGCTAAAACTTACACCCAGGGATCGGGTGAAAATCAATTTGGTTATTGCTATTTTTTTTACCTCGCTTGCGCTGGTTTGGAATAGCCTGGTTGTGGATGTGGTACTTTCATGCGCAGGGAGTGATGGGACACCCGGTTTGAAAATGATTAAAGAACCTGGAGGAATTACAATTGTTCAGGATGAATCGATTGAGTATGGCGATATGGCGCAAAGTAACCAGGTATACCAATCCTTTCGCGACTTGTGCGTGTTTGCCAATCGTAATTTTTTGAAAGACCCAACATTCGGCAAAATGGATTGGATAAACAGCCGCAATGTGTTTTATTACATGGATACATTTTTGCATAAGATAGCGCTTACCAATTATCATTATGCATCAAAAGAAAATGGAGTCCTGTTACATGGCAAATCTGAAACAGCAAGCGCGGTAGCTGAGTTGTTTATTTCTTTTGACAAGCATCATAAAAATTTTTCGCGCAAGCCCGGCACCAGTCGCATTATGCAGGTAGCTGCACGGCGAAGAGAACAAACCAAACGTGAAGGTAAAAGTAGTTTAACAAAAAAATTGATTTTTGCTTAATGTGCAATCAATAAATGAAAGAACTCTCAAAAAATACATCTACTTTATTATTTATACTGCTTACAGGAATGCTGGTTGTGATTGCAGTTATTTCTTATAACAAGATCAGGCAATTTAATAAATCCGTTGATTGGGTGATGCACACCCTGGTTGTAAAGGATAATATTATTCAATTGCGTTCCAATATAAAAGATGCAGAGTCCGGGCAGCGTGGTTATCTAATTACCAACGATTCTGTTTTTCTGCAGCCCGCCATTGGTGCAGAACAACGCAGCAACCTTGTATTTGCTACGCTTGATTCACTCTTTGACGACAATGCCGGGCAGCAAGAAAACTCAAAAAAGCTTAAAACACTTCTTGATGAACGATATTTATTGCTGAATAAGACGGTGGAATCTTTTAAAAATAACCACTCCACAAATTTACACGGAGATAGCCTTTTGCTTGAAAGTAAAAATAAAATGGATGAAGTGCGTCAACAAATCGCGCTCATGTTGCAGACAGAAGATAAATTATTGGCTCAGCGCATACAGGTTAAAGACCGTTCCGCCACTACCACACCCGTTTTTTTATTGTTACTTTCCTTATTTTCGATTCTTGCGCTCACACTTTTCTATTTCCGTTTACAAAAAGAAACAAGCTCGCATGTGTCAACAGCAAAGTTAGTTGAAGTAGAGGCAGAGGCCCGCAAAAAAATTGAAGAAAGCGAAACTGCCATGCGGCAAATGGCGGCGCATTTAAAAAATGCCACCGATTCAGCCAATGTCGGCACCTGGTCTTTAGATATTGAAACGCATAAGCTGGAATGGAGTGCTTTGCACAAAAGAATGTGGGGGTATGATGAATATCGTAAAGACCTTGACTATGAAGATTGGCATAAACTTATTTTATCTACCGATAAAGAAAAAGCCTTTAAAGAAATAGAAGAAGCAAAAATAAATCATGCCCTATATGAGGTAGAATATCAGATTGAAAGAGCAACTGATGGTAAGGTGCGCTGGATTAAATCCATTGGGCAATATCATTATAACGAAGCAGGAAAAGCTGTAAAGCTTACAGGTATAAGCATGGATATTACTGAACAGAAAGATATTGAAAAGCAGCTTGTAGAAAGCGAACAGCGTTTAAGGGATGAGCGCATGGTGCTCTACAATTCGCTAATGAATGCGCCGGCTGGCATTGCCATTTTCAAAGGCGACACGCACATTTATGAATTTGCAAATGCCGAATATGAAAAATTAGTAGACAGAAAAATAAGCATCGGCAAAACCATTCAGGAGCATTTTCCTGAATTAGAACAACAGGGTTTGATCGCCCTACTTGACAAAGTTTTTGCAACAGGCGAACCATTCTTCGCCGATGAATTTCCAGTTGAATTGATCAATGAAAAAACGGGGAAACCGGTTTTAGGTTATTATAATTCAGTCATACAGCCCATAAAGGACGAAAATGGGAATTCAGAGAGATTATTATCACATGGCGTGGAAGTGACGCAAATGGTTCGAGCTCGCAAAGAAATGGAAGAAGCCAATCAAAACTTGCGAATTGCTGCCATACTCACTGAAAATATTGCCGATGCAGTGATCGCAACTGATATGGATCATAAAATTATCAGTTGGAACAAGGGCGCAGAAAATCTGTATGGTTATTCAAGCGAAGAAGTAATGGGCAAACAGGGGGGTGACATCTTGCGCAATCAATTTTTGACTGATAAAGACGCGCGTGAATGGGAAAATGATTTGAATACAATAGGCAAATGGCAAGGTGAATTGGTGCAGCCGAAAAAAGACGGCAAACTTGTGAACGTCCTCGTATCCCTTGCTTATGTGTATGATGAAAACGGAAAACCCATTGCTGCAGTAGGTGTGAACCGCGATATTACTGATCGGAAAAAAGCCCAGGAAAAACTCGCGGCAAGCGAAGAAAAATTTAGGGGTCTGGCAGAAACACTGCCACATCTTGTATGGATCACTGATGAAAAAGGTGGGGCCGTCTATGCTTCTGATAAATGGGAGGAGTATTCTGGTTTTAATCCATATGAAACGGGCAATTGGGAATTGATTGTTCACCCGGATGATATAGAAGCCATGACTCATGCCTGGACCACAAGTTTGACCACAGGCAAAAAATACCATGCAGAGGCAAGGTTAAAGAACAAAAAAGGGGACTATTGCTGGCATGTGGTGGTAGGTGTGCCTTTAAGAAATGGGGATGAACAAATAGTAAAGTGGATTGGGGCTTTCACAGATATCAATGACCAAAAAATTAAGGAACAGCAAAAAGATGAGTTTATAAGCATTGCCAGCCACGAAATGAAAACACCGCTTACGACAGCCAAAGGCTATATTGAGTTGCTGCAGCTTTCATTGAGTGAAGAAGACCAAACCGCTTTATATGCAACCAAAGCCAATCAATCCCTGGTGCGGCTCCAC
>JBBRKB010000421.1:0-3583 GCA_038218385.1 Cytophagales bacterium
GTTGACCAATAATCATCTTTCAGACAGGGTATACCTAAAGGGTCGCGTGTGATCAATTCCAAATTAAACCGAATGGAAGGATTATGTTGTTTACAAATCGCCAGCATCTTTGGAAGCGTATTCGTACCCTTGCCCAACGGAACTTCGGAAAGTAGAAACCCATCGTTATATTCTTCAACACCCATATCCTTTACGTGTGTTGTAAAGGCATACGGCGCCAATGTTTCAACCACGTGCATAGGATCTTCGAGTAAGGCAATATTGTTTCCGAAATCCAATGTTATCCCGATCCATTCGCTGTCAATTTTTTTGATGAGCTCCACATGTTCATCCGTGCGCCAGTCTTTGTGATTTTCCACACCCAGTTTTATTTTATGCTTTCGCAGAATGGGCTCGGCCAACTGAAGTGAAGTTATAGCTTGGTTGTAGGCTTCGTCAAACGCTTGGCGCGAGTGAAATATTTCATACCGCCTTCCACTCGAACAAACCGTCCTCACCACTTGTACGCCTGCTTCTTTTGCATTAATAATATCTTGTTCAAATTTCACTACATCTTCCTTTGTATGCGGTGCACCCAATGAACCCTCCAGGTACAGACCCAGTTTCTCTCGCCTTTCCCTGACTTTTTTTGCGAAATCTTTTGTCCAGTTGTTAATCCCCACTTGAATTCCTCCGGCACCTATTTTAGAAGTGTGCTCGAGCAAGTCGATGGCATTGGTGAATGCGGGATATTTTTTACTTTCTGTTTTTGAATTCCATCGGGCTCCATACGAGTAGACCAATAATCCCATCGGATTTTCTTTAAACAACTCCGATGGATTCGGCAATGCAAAAGCCCATGCTGCTGCAGATGACTTTTGAAGAAATTCACGTCTTTGCATATTGTTTAAGTTGCTAGCTACTGGCTTCTAGGCTATAGTAGTGTGGTGAATATGTATTTGAGTTTAACGTGTCAAGGTGATGTATTCGTAATCGTATCGATCATGTGTTTGTTTAGTTCGCCTGCTGTCCATGGAACAACCCTACCTTGTGATGTGTGTCGTGTAGAACCAACAACACGTTTGCTCACAGGGCCTGCGTTGTTTCCCCATTCATTTCTGATATACATCATTATCGCGGTAATAGCTCCATCATCCATGGTTGAGTGCGCGGGCATCACAGGAAGTATTTCAGGAATGTCATACCCTTTTCCAGCCACTTCAATGGGTCCTTCCAATCCATGCAGAATAATTAACGCCAATCGTTTTTCATTTCCCAACACCCAGTCCGATCCGATTAATGTCGGTGCAAGGTGATTCATCCCAGCACCATTTGTACCATGACATCCAGCGCACGTAGTAAGAAAATGTTGTCGGCCTAGTGCAAATTGTTTTTGATCTTCATCCGTAAGTTGTGATGTTTGTTTTGCTTCTATGTCAACTTTATGTCCGGGCCATTCAAACATAGCGGATAGGGTTTGAAGTTGTGAAGGCTCAACGGGAAGATCAGTGCGTATAAATATTTTGGGTTCTGATTTTAGTTGTATCGGCTTTGCTTTTCGATTTCTTCCCTGAATAGAAAGTGCTGTGAGAAGCGTTTTCTCTTCCCACTCAAAATGTTTCGGTTTTACATTCAGCATTTCCAAAAGATTTGATAATTCTACAGGATGTCCTTTTTTAATAATAGCAGTGGTGAGCATTTCCAAAAATATTTCTTTACCAGCGGTATTGGTTTTATACCCTGAAGATTTTCGAAGGGTTTGTAAGAAAACAAATTCCTGATCTTGAAGGCTACTCATGACAGCATCGCGTATTAATGCGGATGTATCGTAACGCTGGATAATTCCTCCCAATGTCTGCTGTTTGTGTTTTTGGTCGAATACATTAGCGGTCAATGAAATTTGAAGGATCTCTTTAGGAGAAGCTTTTTGCCAAAATGATAAAATCATTTCCTGTAGTTTGGCCTGTACATCAAGATCTGCTTTCGCGAAAGGTTCAAGTAAACGCAGGCACGTGATTCTGATCAATGGCGTTTCATCTAACATACATTTAAAAAGAAGTTCAGTATCAAGAAGATCTAAACCCTCCAGCGTCCAAAAGGCATGAAGCCGACCGAAGAGGTTGTCTCCTTTCTTAATTACTTTTATAAGGGACTCCTTAATTGTTCTATCCTTTCTTTCTACCAAAATTTTTTGAGCCATGTCGCGGTACCAGCCATTTTGATTGGACAAGTAGCCGATCAATTCTTCTGTTGAAGCGGATGAAAGTTTTTTTGTTTTAGTGGGCTTCCAATCTTCTGGTACAATGCGCCATATCCTTCCGTAATGTATGGGCTGAGCAAGCTTTCGCGAAAGCGTTTGATCACGTAAATACGGAGTCACGTACGCCTCATGTTGTATAAGGCCTCTATACATATCGGCAACATAGAGCGCACCATCAGGACCTGTTGCTATAAAGGTGGGCCTGAAACGTTCATCCGTTGAAGCTAAGAATTCTTTTCCCGGATGGGGATCATGTGCCGAGAGCAACAACCCATTTTCTTCCACAACATTTCGCTTGACTAAATTTCCTGAGGGCTCACAAACGAAAACATTTCCATAAAAAGAAGAGGGTAAGGTAGCACCACGATAGAAGAATGGAGAACACGCTGCAGTAAACTCAACTAGCTTTCCTGCCTCATCCAATGTTCCAGGAATGTAGCCCCGATTGACAGCGGGTGTTTCACGTATAGGGTAGACTCTTCTGTCGATAGTCAATCCATAATCTATACCCGTCGTGGGTGTGTGATTTTTGTTTCTGGATAAATAATTGGGTGGCACAAGATCGGCGTGGAGTTGTGACCAATTGTAATTGTAATACAGCCGACCCTCATCATCATGGCTCATTCCCCATTGCCCACGGAACTCCGTACTATCGCGCGTCCAGCTTCCATTTATCAACCGATAGCGAAATCGTGACTTCGCATTGTAATACCAATTATCCAAACTAAGTAAAAGCCCATTGCCCGAATGCTCAGGAAGTTTGCTTCCGGCATAGTCTGCATCAATTAAGATTTTTGTATCGGCTTTCAAATCATGGTTGCTGTCTTGTGTCAACCAAAGCGATTCACGCTCAACAACCAATGCACCACCCTGTACCAAGGCAAGTGCACGAGGCATCACCAAGCTGTCCATGTAAATAGTGCTGGCATCCATTACACCATCTGCATTTGTGTCTTCCAAAACGGAGATGCGGCCAACACGTTCACGTTCTCCGTTGCCATCGATATCCGGCATAAACCCGCGCATCTCAACCACCCACATGCGCCCATCTTCATCGAATCTGATCACCACAGGATCTTGCACCATGGGCTCGGATGCAACGAGTTGGATTTTTAATCCAGGTTCAAGTTGAAAAGTTGATAATTCTTCTACCGGAGTTTTAACAGGGGAAGGATCAAACGCCGCTTTGGAAGAATCGCTATTACAACTCATCAAAAAGCAAGCATACGAACTAATAAAGAAAACAATGAAAACGCGTTTATCTATCTTCATTGCTTTCCATATTTATAAAATAAAAGTTATGCAGGATTTCCGTCAAAATGTGGGTTATACTTTTGTGTATTC
>JBBRKB010000422.1:0-3573 GCA_038218385.1 Cytophagales bacterium
GAGTTCGATAAGGTATTCACAGCCTGCCTCCACTTCGTCAAGCTCGCCCATTTTAATAAAGAAATCCATCGCATCCGAAAGATAATAGCCTTGCTTTTCTTTTGAGGCATCGTACATTTCTCTCGCTTTTTTAAAATCCCAGTCATACCAGAAATAGGTGTTTCCCAAATAGTCCAAGGTCTGTGCGTTGCCGGGATCTATATTAAGGGATTTATTGAGATAGTACTTTGCTTGTGTTGAAGCGCTGTCTTCAGGAAAAATCCCCCACACTAGTCCCCCGATTATGTAGCTATAGGCAAGCCCTAAGTATGCATCATTAAAGTTCGGGTCAATTTCTATAGCTTTTTGATAGTAGGGAATCGCTTTTCGGATATCATCCCCGGACCATTTGAAAAATTGATACTGAGCCAGTAGGTAATTATTATACGCTTCTGAATTTTTGGTTGGTATGGATTCAAGTTGTCTTTTTTCAGAAACACTCAATACGGTTTGTAATGCGTTGGCAATTTGTTGGGCAATTTCACCTTGAAGCGATAACACATCGTCAAACGAACCTGAATATTCTTCTGACCAAACATTGCGATCCGTTTTGGCTTCGATCAACTGGGCATTGATTTGAATTTCGGAACCGAATTTCAGTGCGCTTCCTTCCAATACATACGTGACGTTTAATTCTGAAGCAATTTCCAAAACACTTTTTTGTGGGTTATCACGATATTTTTCTGAAGAGGTTCGTGACGTTACCCGCAGTTCACCGATCTTGGATAGATTGTTTCGAATGGCATCCATCATCCCATCTGCGAAATATTGGTTATCCTCATCCGAAGACAAATTCCGGAAGGGTAATACTACAATTGACTTGTCTGTGATCACCAGCGGTTCAGGTTTTACGTCACTAACCCGCACATAATAAATGAGGGCAGCCGTGATGGCAACACTGACGACAATTACAATGGGCCAGATTAACTTTTTGTCGGGTTTCCTCTGCTGTACTGCGGGAGTCGCCACGTTGTGGTTCCGCGCTTCACCCGGTGGGAATCCATAAAGATCATTAAACGATTTGCTGAAATAGGATGCGCTCGAAAAGCCAACGCGGAAACCTGCTTCGGAAGATGTGATCTCTTCATTTTTCAATAAATCCATTGCCTCCCGAAGGCGGCATTCTCGGATGAACTGACTAATCGACTGACCTGTGAGTGCATGTAATTTGCGATGAAGCGTAGACCGACTCATATTAACCGAGGCCGATAATTCATTCACACCAAATTGTTCGTTGGCCATATTCCCCTTCACTATTCCGGATAATTTTTGAATAAACGGATTCTCAGTCATGTGCTAGGTTGGATGTTATCGCTGTTGTAAATTATAAAAAATTAACGCCGGATAATTTTTTTTCCGAGTTTATGCTCCGGTATAAGGGTAAAGCGATTAAATATTTTATGATGATGTAAATTTAAAGGATGAAGTGTGGAGACTGAGGGCAACGAGCTATGCGCTGAATGAAAGATAATGCTTTGCCCAACCCATGATAAACTATTCGCACTTTATTAAACTCGTTATATATAAAGTGTAATAATTTCATCTTTTTTGCTACCAATTGCGTATTGAACCAAGTATGCCTGGAAAAAGTAGTGTTTTTGATATGATTGGCCCCATCATGATTGGCCCCTCCAGTTCCCATACTGCGGGAGTTGTGCGTATCGGTAGAACAGCCAGGCGGCTTTTAGGCAGCATACCCACCGAGGTTGAAATCATTTTTTATAATTCTTTTGCCCGCACCTATGAAGGTCATGGGAGTGACCGCGCCATTATTGCCGGCCTGCTGGATTATAAAACAGACGACAACCGAATTAAAGAATCGCTTTCCCTGGCCAATGATGCAGGATTGAAATTTACATTCAGGGCCATTGCCAATGCTTCCACCTTACATCCCAATACCATAAAGTTGACCTTAAAAAATAACGATCATGAACTAGCAGTGGTTGGCGAAAGTTTGGGCGGCGGATTGATAAACATTGCAGAAGTAAACGGCTTTCGCGCCGATTTTCGCGCCAACCTGCATACCTTAATTCTGCTTGCAGAAGATGTGAAAGGGAGCATCGCCTTTATTGCCAGTGTGCTGGCACATGATGATTGTAACATTGCCTCCATGTCGGTTTCCCGAAAAGGAAAACATGCCATAGCTTGCCATGTCATTGAAATGGATTCGGGATTGAATCCTGTAACATTGGCCTACATACGGAGTCTTAAATGGATTCAAGAAGTAACATACATACCGGATATTGATTTATAATTAAATGAAGACACGATTTCTACCTACCTTATTTTTAGCATTTGTTTTTACGGTTGGCTATGGCCAGCAAACCGACACCCCTCAAAAAGTGTGGACTCTTCAACAATGTGTTGAATATGCGCTCGAACAAAACCTTTCTGTTCAGCGCGGGGAGTTTTCAGTTGATCGTGCGGTGCTTGATCGAAAGCAATCGAAGTATGCGCTTATTCCTTCTCTCAATGGATCGGCTTCACATGGCTATAATTGGGGACGTTCCATCAACCCGGTTACCAACTTGTTTGTTACACAGGAAATTCAATCCAATCAATTAGCAGCACAAGGTTCGGTTACACTTTTCAATGGGCTGCGCTTGCAGAATACGATTAAGCAGGCCAATACCTTTGCAGAAGCATCTGAAGAAGATTTAGCTAAAATAAAAAATGATGTTATCCTTAACATCGCCAACCTATACATTAATGTTGTTTTTAATAAAGAGTTATTGCAGACCGCTCAACTCCAATTGAACTCCTCTGAAGAGCAACTCACAAGAACAAAAGCACAGGTAGCGGCCGGTGCGTTGCCGCGTTCAAACGAATTGCAACTTGAGGCGCAGGTTGCATCTAACGAATTGTTAGTGGTGAACCAGGAGAATGCGCTTGTGTTTTCTTTGTTGCAATTGAAGCAAGCCATGCAACTGCCAGCAGAAAATGAAATCGAAGTTGAATTTCCGGATGTTGCCGTTGAGGATTTGATATTGGATCAATCACGTGATCAAATATTTCAAACTGCCCTGATGAACATGCCCGAGATAAGAAGTTCAAAATTAAAAGTAGAGAGTTCATACTATGGTGTGAAGGCGGCAAAAGGAAATCTTTATCCTCGGTTGAGTTTAAATGGGGCGATAACAACAAATTACTCAAGCGTATCAAATGGCAGGCACTTTGTTTCGGATGGTGGAGCGCCCATCGCTGGTAGTGAACCGATTGGATACGTACAAGGAACCAATCAAGTTGTGTATCGTGATGTTACCTTTCCATCCGGGTCATTTGAAGATAGCTATGGAAGGGGAGCACAATTCAGAGACAACATATTCCGCTCGGTAAATTTAAGTTTATCTATTCCTGTCTTTAACGGCATGCAGAGCCGATTGAATGTGCAGCGCTCTATTATATCGCGTCAAGAAGCAGAGGTAAGTGCACAAGAAGTGCAGAACCAACTCCGTCAGAATATAGAAAATGCTTACAACAGTGCTTTGGCGGCCAGTAAAACATATGCGTCAACAACCAAGCAAGTGGCAGCAA
>JBBRKB010000423.1:0-3561 GCA_038218385.1 Cytophagales bacterium
GGTCAAACGTCCTTCATCCAGCAAGGCTTTCAGGAATTGTGTGTGGTGCATCACTTCGTAGTTTCCACCCAGTCCTGGATATTCATTTTTTATGGTATTGAAACAATGTGGACAGGCTGTAACAATTTTCTTTATTTCGTAAGCATTCATCACCTCAATATTGGTGACTGCCTGCATCTGAAACAAAAATTCGTTCCCAGCACGTTTTGCGGGATCTCCTGTACAGCTTTCTTCAGTGCCGAGAACCGCAAATTCAACATTTGCTCTATGGAGTAACTTTACAAATGCTTTGGTTATCTTTTTTGCTCTATCATCAAAACTTCCAGCACAACCTACCCAAAATAATACTTCGGGTTGTTTGCCTTGGGCCATGAATTCTGCCATCGTTGGCACTATAAGTTGTTCGCTCATTTTATGAGTTTATGTGTTTTTAATAGTTGATTTATATTCTATGCTCTTAAAGACAAATCTTTTTGATTAAAAACTATTTTATTTATGATTAAAATCAATGTTTTAAACCTACAAGGTTTTTGAAACCTTGCAGGTTGGTTTGCGACTTTCTTAATTTTCGTTTTTCCAGTTCAAGCGATCCATTTGGTTGTATGGCCAAGGTGCTCCGTTGTTTTCGACGTTGGTCATCATGTTGTTCAACTCCATTGGTGCTGCACTTTGCTCCATGACCAAATAGCGGCGCATTTCCATAATAATTGATAATGGATCGATACTCACAGGGCAGGCTTCCACGCAAGCGTTACAGGTTGTGCAGGCCCAAAGTTCTTCCCGTGTGATGTAATCATCCAAAAGTTGTTTGCCATCGTCCTTAAATTCACCGTTATTGGCATCCATGTTTTTGCCAACTTCCTCAAGACGGTCACGCGTGTCCATCATGATTTTACGAGGCGATAATTTCTTTCCTGTTTGATTGGCCGGACATTCGTCAGTACATCGACCACATTCTGTACAGGTATAGGCGTTTAGCAGTTGCACCCAACTCAAATCCTGAACGTCACTTGCGCCAAATTTGGCAGGTACTTCCCCGCTTTCTGGCTGTGCCGCAAAAGGGTCCACGTTAGGATCCATCATTAATTTGACTTCTTTTGTGACCGCTTCATTATTATCAAATTGCCCTTGTGGCCTTACCTTGCCATAATAGGTGTTCGGGAATGCCAACAGAATATGCAAATGCTTTGAAAAATAGAGATAATTCAGGAATATTAGAATCCCTAATATGTGAAGCCACCAAGCAGCTCGCTCAATTATATGAAGTGTTTCGGACGATGTGTTGCCAAACCAGGAAGCGATGTGTCCACTGATTATGTTTCCACTATCCAAAGCTTGGAAAGGAACATCAGTGGCATTCATCAAAAGGAATAAACCCATCAAGACCATCTCAAAATAAAGGATATAATTGGCATCACTCTTTGGCCAAGCAGTCATTTCATTGGCCCAAAAACGTTTTAACTTTAATGTATTTCTACGAAGCCAAAATATGACTACCGCAACAAAAACCAGAAACGCCAATATTTCAAAACTTGCAATCAAGAAACCATAAACAGGTATCGGTAAAATAGTGGAAAAGAGACGATGACCATCATATAATATTCCAGAAAACAAACCATCAAGGATGATTTCCAATACTTCGATATTAATGACCACAAAGCCAACATATACAATGACATGCAGAAAACCAGCAATAGGACGCTTTACCATTTTGGATTGCCCTAAAGCAATCATGGCCATATTCTTCCAACGCTGTGACGTGTTGTCGCTGGTATCAACATCATGACCAAGTTTGATGTTCCGAAGCAGTTTCTTTACATTTTTTGCAAAATATCCTATGCCTGCAATAAGCGCAATGGCGAAGAGAATGTTGGGAATGTAATTCATCGGATGGTTTTAATTCTGTTCTGGTTGTGATTTCTCGTCTTCTATAATATTTCCTTCTGCATCAAATTTTGGCGGTTTTTTTCCAAAGACGGAAAAATGAACGTATCGCTTTGGATTCAATTTAAAATCGAGCAATAGTTGCTCCATTTGTTTTGCAGCACCTTCAAGATTTGTGTACAATTTGTCATCCGTCATTAATTTGCCGAGGGTTCCGTTTCCGTTTTTGACATCAGCCATCAGAGAATTGATGTTTGTCAAGGTGTTTTCTAATTTCGCTACAGATTCCGAAAGTTTGACATCTTTTAAATCATTCGAAATTACCGCCAAATTAGTAGAAATTGCATTGAAGTTCTTGATGGCGGAACTTAATTCTGCATCATTTTTAGAGACCAATGCATTGATTGAATTGGACAATCTGTTGAAAGATGCGATGGTGATATTCAGTTCTGCGATGGTTTGCTTAAGACCTTCTTCAGAATCATCAACGACCAAACGGTTTAAATTAATCAAAAGTGTATCAGCCGACTCCATTGTGGTTCCCAATGTGCTGCTAATGCCAGAAAAATTTTCAGTCAAGCTTCTGATAAGTCCAGCTTCAGTCGCTGACTCGAGATAATCGCCACTTTCAGCCATCTTGTCGCCTGGTTCTGGAACAATTGCCAATGCATTGCCACCCATCAAACCTGTCTCGTACAATTTGATTTTACTATTGGTAGAAAATCTAATTTCTTTTTCAACAGAAATTGTCACTTTTGTTTTCCCGGTTTTTGTATCGTAATCAATGCCTACGATTTTACCAATTTTGTTACCTTTTATGGTCACTGGAGCAGAGGTGTCAAGTGCGTTGTAATCGAACGTTGTGTGATATTCGGCATTGCTGCTTAATATATTAAGGCCTTTGAGGTAGTTGAACAGGAAAACCATCAATAGGATTCCTGAAATTACCAATATTGCAGTTTTTACTTCTCTTGAAATTTTCAATGTTCAGACGATTTAGTTGCTCACAAAATTAGGAATAAATATAGAAAGAATGATTTTAATTTGCAGTTGTTTTGAGCGCATCATTAAGGTCAATGCGTTTACCATCTTTATACGCAACGACGAAACAGGATGGATAGCCTTTTTTTTGCGCCTCATCCTGAAGTTGTTTGACTTTGTTGTAATCGGACGTATAACCATAAAAATATTTGAACAACTGACCTTCCTTTTCTCTTGAAATATCTTTTAAACCATTGAAATTTTTAGGTTTAGGATCCAGTTTTGTAGAACTTGCAGCCAGCTGAACCTTAAAAACGATGTTGTCATAGATCAATTCTGCTGTTTCGATTTCGACTTTATTAATCGGAACATTCTCTTTAATGACCATTGGTGTAGAAGGTTCTGAATAAATATTCTCCCCCACATTTTGATCTAAAATCTTTTTGTAATCGATAATAGCCTTATAGATTGCATCAGACATTTCATTCTGACCTGAAGAAGAATTGAGATAGGTTCCTTCCGGTTTATAAGTCAAAAATCCTGTTTCGATCAAGACGCTTGGCATATAGGTATTGTGCAACACCCAAAAACCAGCCTGCTTTACGCCTCTGTTAGTCCTCTTTAATTTATACGTAAAATTATCCTGAACGAATTTAGCTAATTGCGTACTTTGATCAAGGTAATCTTCCTGCATTA
>JBBRKB010000424.1:0-3553 GCA_038218385.1 Cytophagales bacterium
GCAGATGCCTTCAGCGAAAAAAGTGTTGGATTGGGGAGCAGACCGAACGGCTTTTCTTCAGTTTAAAAATGCTAAACCGTTTCTTTCCCTTTTTCAACAAAGCGGAAAATTATATGTAGTAGCCAGTCCTTTGGACGTCACCTTTTCTAATTTCGCAAACAATGCCTTGTTCGTGCCCATCATGTACAAGATTGCATCGAGTGCTAGGCGAAGCATTAACCGCCCGTATTACACTTTGCAAGAAGATTTTATTTCGCTAAAGCTTGATAGTCTTGTGGGTGAAGAACCCCTGCGCTTTGTGGGTGGCAATGAAGTGGTGCCGTCACAACGAAAGGTTGGAAACCGGATATTTTTTGATCTTCCCAAATTTGCCATGACCCAAGGATTTTATCATGTTATGGCCGGCCAGGATACAGTCGATCTGATTGCCTTCGATCTTGATAAGAAGGAGTCGCTCATGGCGAATTACCTATCTAAGGAAATAGCGGGTTTATTTGGAAATGGCGACAACATTAGCGTTTTTGAAACAGAATCAACAGACGCTTTCAGTAAAGAAATAAAAGAGAGATATTTGGGGAAGCCATTATGGAAGCATGCATTGATTCTTGCCTTGCTCTTCCTCTTGGCGGAAGTGCTGCTGATACGGTTTTTGAAATAGCCAAAAGATAATCGATACAGGAATAGGCCAAAATGCATATAGCGAGCAACACATGAAGATTCTTATTCAAGGCGCGGAGATCATTGATAAAAACTCCCCGTTTCATCAACAGGAAAAAAATATTCTTATCCAAAATGGCCGCATTGTTTCTATCTCCGAAAAACCTGTAGCAGCTGACAAGGTCATCAAAGCACAAGGCATGAAATTGTCTATTGGCTGGTTTGACTTGGGCACATACATTGGTGATCCAGGTTTGGAATCCAGCGAAGATATTGACTCTGCTATGAAGGCTGCCGCGGCTGGTGGCTTTACGGAGTTGGCCATGCTTCCCAACACGCAACCTGTAGTACAATCAAAAAATTCGGTATCATACATTACGCGTGGCAATGAAACCAGGCTCGTAGAGATTCATGCTATGGCAGCGGTAACGCAAAACTGCAAAGGGGAAGAGTTGACAGAAATGATCGACCTCCATCAAGCTGGCGCGGTTGCTTTTACCGATGGATTAAAACCCATTTGGCATACTGACATTCTGTTGAAAGCCTTGCAATACGTTCAGAAGTTTGACGGACTTGTTATAGATCATCCGGAAGATATTTGGCTCAACATGTTTGGACAAATGCACGAGGGCATTGAAAGTACAAGACTCGGATTGAAAGGTATGCCCCGCATTGCCGAAGAGCTTGTGGTAAATAGAAACCTGGAAATACTGGGTTACGCAAATGGAAAATTGCATTTCTCAAAATTATCCACTGCGAAGGCGGTAGACATCATTCGCGGTGCGCGGAAAAAGTTTAAGATTAGTTGTGACATCACGGCTTATCAGGCTTTGCTGGATGATTCACTCTTGTCGGATTTTGATACGAATTACAAAGTGAACCCGCCCCTGCGTGAAAAGACTGATCAAGAAGCATTGATCAAAGGTTTGAAAGATGGAACCATTGACGTGATCTGCTCGGGCCACACACCGCATGATGTAGAAAGCAAAGATGTTGAGTTTGATCATTCGGAGTTTGGTATCATCAACTTACAAACCTTTGCCAGCAACATAGCGGCACTTGCGAAGTCTGTAGAGTACAGCATGCTAATTGAAAAAATCACATACGGCCCACGCAACATTCTTGGACTTGAAGTACCGACCCTTGATGTTGAAGCAAAAGCTAACCTTACCTTGTTTGATCCGGAGCGAGAGTGGGTGCTGAACGATCAATCAAATTTATCCAAATCAAAAAATTCACCCTGGTGGGGAAAAAAAGTAAAAGGGAAAGCGGTTGCTGTTTTTAACAATGGAAAAAATTGGATTGAAAATTAATGAAGTTTAGAAAATCACCTCTGGTAACGATTACCCTTCGCTATGGATTGATAGCAGGAGCCATCATCATCTTGTTTATGATTGTGTTTTATTACATGGGCCAGCATCCCCTGCTTGTATTTCCTTACCTGGATTTTAGAATTGTTTTGTTTGGTGTGTTTATATTTTTTGCGCTTAAAGAATTTAAAGAATCGCATCAGAATGGAATTTTATTTTTTTGGCAAGGCATGATAGGGAGTTATATTCTCATATTTACTTCCATGATCTTAGCAGCGGTAGGTATCATTTTGTTTTCACAGTTTGAACCTGCTTTTGTTACTAGTTTTATTGAAGCACAGCTAGCCAAGTTTCAGGCCATTCCCCAGGCAGAGATTGACGAATTTGGAAAGGAATCTTTTGATCGTAATTTAGCTGCCATCTCCGCTACTAACGGAATGCAACTTGCCGTTACATACTTCGGGCATGGAATTATGATTGGACTTTTTGTAAGTGTAATTTTATCTGCCATTTTAAGAAAACAACCTAAAACCCTATAATCATGGAAGAATCAATAAGTAATGTTACAGTTCGGTCTACTGGTATTCGCTATGGACTTATTTTAGCTTTTATTTCTATTATTTTATTTCTCATCTACATGTTTGCCGGCGTGGATATGTCGGGTAGTGCACGTTACTGGAGTTTTCCTATTTATTTTATCATTATCTATTTAGCTCATAAATACTTTAAGGAAAATGGAGATGGATTTATGACTTTTGGTCAGGGGGTCGGTATTGCATTTTGGATGGGCTTATTATCATCCGTGATTTCAAGCATCTTTACCTATTTTTATATCAAGGTGATTGATGGGAGTATGATGCAACAAATGATGGACAAACAGATGGAGGCAATGCAAGAGCAAGGGATATCGGATGAACAGATCGAGCAAGCCATGAAAATGTCTGCACCTTTTATGTCGGCAGAGGCCATTCTGATCATGGGAATTATCTTTGGAATTATTTTTATGGTTATCGCAGGTTTGATTGTCTCCATTTTTACGCAAAAGAAAAATCCTGAAATCGCGTACTAGTCTAAATCAATGCCCATTCATAACCAGGAAATTCATTGCACGAAATTATGAGCCATCCGGAAATCTCGTTAATCATTCCGGTCTTCAATGAAGAAGAATCTTTGCCAGAGCTTGGTCAATGGATTAGCCGCGTTATGTTGGAACATAATCTTTCATACGAGGTTCTCCTCATTGACGATGGTAGTGATGATTCGTCATGGGAAAAAATTGTAGACCTCAACAGAATCGATCCGCGTTATAAAGGGATTCGATTCAATCGTAACTTCGGAAAATCGGCTGCCTTACAAACCGGTTTTCGGGCGTGTGCTGGCAAAGTAGTCATCACCCTGGATGCAGACATGCAAGATAGTCCCGATGAGATTCCGGCACTCTACGAGATGATAACCAAAGAGGGCTATCATCTCGTATCGGGCTGGAAGAAAAAGCGCAATGATCCTATCTCAAAAACAATCCCATCTAAATTTTTCAATTACGTTACACGGGTTTTGTCCGGCATAAAGCTTCATGACTTTAACTG
>JBBRKB010000425.1:0-3529 GCA_038218385.1 Cytophagales bacterium
AATCTCCTGTTCTGCAAAGATATCCTAAATGCAAGCTCAATTGCTTCCTCGCTAATTTCAAATAATTTTTTTCCATCTCAAAATTCCAGACAGGAAATATGAGCAGAGAACGAAGCGCGGAAAGTATCGCAAATACATATAAATACACTAAGTTAGCATTATGACTTCTCTAGCGGGACAGTCACACAAACATTCATTAATCAAACAACTATGGAAAAACTACCGGGTATAAAACTATTTGACTTAAGTGGCCGATCGGCCATCATCACAGGCGGATCGAAAGGATTGGGCTTGGCTATGGCAGCAGGATTGGCGTCAGCAGGAGCAGATGTAATTTTAGTAAACCGAAATGCAGACGAAGGCACAAAGGCAGCAAATGAACTCAGTAAACTTTACAACACAAAAGTACTTTCATTCGCAGCCGATATTACCAACACAGAACAAACAGAAGCCATGGCTGATTTTGCCATTCAATCATTCGGTAAAATTGATATTTTAATAAACAGTGCGGGCATCAACATTCGTGGGGCTATTGATGAAGTGACACCGGAAGACTTTACCAAAGTGATGGAAGTAAATGTTACCGGCACATGGCTGGCATCGCGGGCTGTGACACCACACATGAAAAAAAACGGCAGCGGAAAAATTATAAACCTCGCCAGCACACTGGGCCTTGTTGGGTTGGCGAACAGAACACCATACGCATCAAGCAAAGGTGCTGTTGTTCAAATGACGCGCGCACTTGCTCTCGAACTTGCACCCTTTAATATTAATGTGAATGCTATTTGTCCCGGCCCCTTTTTAACAGAGATGAACATTCCTATTGCTGATACGGATGAAGCAAAGAATTTTGTAGTAGGCGCTACTGCTTTGGGTCGCTGGGCACGACTCGATGAAATTCAAGGGGCGGCTATTTTTCTTTCCAGCGATGCAGCAACGTACATGGTCGGTTCAATGCTTGCGGTTGATGGTGGGTGGACAGCTAAGTAAGATTATTTTTTGATTTCATACAGTTTGGGTTCTGTAATACCCATGCTCTTGAGATATGCTTTATTCATCTCAAAATTCACTTGAGTTGTTGTATTTAGGTATACCTCAAGAGGTTCCAATCCAAGCTCCGCTCTTCGGCTGTTAACATTCACGCTATCGACCAAAGGTTTAGGATACGCCTGGCCGAAAGAATTGTATTGCACTTGAGTTCCATACACTTGTTGCTCACCTGTGTTTATTTTATAGCGGTCCATTAAATAACCAAAGTTTCGGGCATTCGCATTTTTATGATCGACTTCTACCTTAAGTTTTTCTAATACCTTTAATTGAAATTCAGGATTTGAGTCATAATGCTGAACCATTAACCAAAAATCCTGCTCACCCTTTTCTCCTATGATATTAAATCCTGGATATCCAAATTGATTAAATATTTCCTTCAGCCGTTCACCATGTGATGTAAATACGCTATCCGTAAAATTATCCCAACGTTCCTGACTCCATTTTAAATACTCTCCATGTTGTACATTAGCTGCCTCCTGGTCAAGCACAGCCATTTGCCGGAGCTCATCAGCAAGTTTTTGATTGAATTCTGTTTTTGTATTTTTTGCAATCGTTTTACTGGTTCGTTTACAATTTAAAATGCACGATCCGAGAATAATAAATATGATTATTTTTTTCATCTGAAGAGGGTTACGCAGCTAATAAAATCCCATAGTCAACGATAAAGAATTATAGAATGCTCAGCCAAGATGATATATCCCGAAATTTAGTTCTACTAAATAAAAAACGAAATCAAATAGATCAGCGAAAGCGCGGAGCATGCCAATATCAACGTACCCAAGCTGTGCGATTGATTTCCTTGCTTGATGTTCATGCCAGACATTTGCGTCATCACCCAGAAGAAGCTATCGTTCGCATGTGAGATGGCAACGGCTCCTGCGCCAATGGCCAGGGTTGCTAATACACGAAGGGATTCTGTATCAAGTCCGAGTGTTGTCAGTAACGGAGCCACTACAGATGCTGTGGTAATCATAGCAACAGTAGATGATCCTTGTGCCGACTTCAAGGCAAGCGCCATGATGAAGGGAAGAAGTAATCCCAGATTTGCTCCGCTAAGATTGGTGCTGACGATATCAGCAATACCTGAATTTTGTAACATCTTTCCGAAGACACCGCCTGCACCCGTAATTAAAATAATAGGTGCCGCAATAACCAGCGCATCTCCTATCCATCCGGTAGAAGATAATAATTGACGATCAAATTTTTCAGGTAGAATAAACGACATAAACGCTCCCAACAAAAGTGCGATAACGGGATTACCAATAAACAGCAATACCATTACAACTTTACTTTCTCCGAAAGGATGCGTAGGATAACTTGCTATGGATGCCATCACAATAAAAAACAACGGCACAAGGATGGGCAACAAAGATTTTCCAAGACTTGGAAATTTCTTAATGACCGCTTTGTCACTCTCGGCAAACTTGGGCACAAGGTTGATACTCGTAGTAGCATATTTCGCAAAATAAAAACAAGGTATTAAGGCAATAGAACTGATGATGGTGCCCCAAAGAATCACCATGCCTAAGTCTGCACCCAGCATACCAGCCGTTGCGATAGGCCCGGGTGTTGGCGGAACGAGTGAATGACTTGCCGTGATGCCCAACGTCAACGCGATAGTAGTGGCGATGTAGGGCACCTTCGCTTTGAAAGACAACGATTTACTAATGGGGTTGAGCATGATAAACGCGCTATCACCAAATACGGGTATAGAAAGTATCCATCCGGTAATCATCATCGCCAATATCACCGACTTCTCTCCGATGTATGACAAAACTTTTTGTGCAATCACGAGTGCACCGCCAGTCTTTTCGAGAAATGTACCAATCATCACACCTAGTAATATCACCAATCCAATTTTTCCAATGACACCACCAAAACCATCGGTGATAGACTGAATAATTAATTCGAAAGGCATGCCTGAAATTAATCCATACCCTATAGCGCCTACAAAGAGCGCGAGAAAAGGATGAATGTCGAACTTGATAATGGCGGTAATAATAAACGCAAGGGCGATGAGAATCATCAACAGGATGAACATGAGCAGCTTCTTTAGGTTAAAGGATTATAATTCAGAATCAAAGCATTCAATATATCATTATATATGATGATTTAAAAGTAAAAATATCCTGGTGGAAAATTCATCATGCGGCCATTGTATTGTTCCTTACCCGATCCACTTTTTAAAAGCGTTTGCCTTCTCTCTACTAATATCCAATTCGATATTCAATGGCGGCTTTAGTTGAATGGTCAAACCCTTGTGAGTAGTCTTGATCTTCCCTACGGATTGTACATGGATAATGTGCTGACGGTTGACACGAAAAAAAACAGAAGGATCCAACAAAGCTTCTACCTCATCCAATGTCTGATGTTCACTAAGGTACTTCTGATGATCTGATGTGTGAATATAAATTAATTAATGTTTAATGAAATTCAATTCCGTTTCCAGAGAAACAAAATTCTTGTCTTTGTTTTGTAA
>JBBRKB010000426.1:0-3523 GCA_038218385.1 Cytophagales bacterium
CTGCCTCACTTTGCCCAACGATCGCAGGTATTTTACAAACGAAGTGGTAACATCTTGTGGTTTTCCTTCAAGATCGGTGGCATAGCCTTCTACGTTTTCGCCTTTGATTCGTGATGATTCTTTTCTTACTTTAACAGATTGTGCGTGCGCCAACAGCGAACTCACAACACAGATGAACAGGATAATAACTTTTTTGGGTAATAGCATGTTTACGTAAAGCAAGGTTAAAATTCTAATGTAGTGTCGCTTCATTAGGGTATTAGAAAAGATAACTAAACGACATCGATTCAAAACTAACGAAATATTGAATTCCAAAAACATATTAATTACAGGGGCATCAGGTTTGGTTGGGTCACGGCTCACCCAAATGCTGATAGAGAAGGGTCACCGCGTATCGCATCTCAGCCGTACCAAAAATGATGGACCCGTTAAAACCTTTGTGTGGGACGTTGGGAAACACTATCTGGAAGAAGGTGCTCTGGATAATATCGACACCATCATTCATCTGGCAGGAGCGGCTATTGCCGATAAACCCTGGACAGAAAAGCGGAAACAGGAAATTTTGGAAAGCAGGACAAAATCGACAGCCCTTCTTTTTGATGCATTGCAAAAAACAAAACATACGGTTCAGTCCTTTATTTCTGCATCGGCAATGGGTTATTATGGATTGAACGATGAAGACCGTTATCTATCCGAAACAGAACCACCGGGTAATGATTTTCTCGCCCAGGTTGTCACGCAATGGGAGCATGAGGTTGATAAAGTGAGTAGGTTGAATATCCGAACGGTAAAGGTGAGAATAAGTGTTGTGCTCTCGGATAAAGGAGGAGCCTTAGTGCAAATGGCCAAGCCCGTTAACTATTATGTTGGTGCTGCATTGGGCTCGGGCAAACAGTTTGTGAGTTGGATACATCTTGATGATTTGTGTAGCATATTTATTAAGGCTGCGGAAGACCCATCAATGGAAGGCGCCTATAACGCCGTGTCACCACAGGTTGTCACCAATGAAGAGCTTACACGAGAAATTGCCGCTGCGTTAGAAAAGCCTTTGATACTGCCCAATGTTCCGTCTTTTGTATTAAAACTGTTGTTGGGGGAAATGGCCGACCTTGTGCTTAAAGGCAGTAAATTATCATCCGAAAAAATACAGGAAAGCGGATTTGTTTTTAAGTTTGATACACTTAAAAAAGCGTTGAAAGATCTGTACAAATAATTTTTTAAACTCCTGTTGTTATGAGCGAATATGAAATCAGTAAAGAAGATGAAAATAGAATCCGTCAGGCCTTTAAGGACAAAGATTGGGCAGAAATAAAAAGCGCTGACAGTTGGGTTATTTTTAAAGTGATGTCGGAGTTTGTTGAAGGGTTTGAAAAGCTCGCCAAGATAGGCCCATGTGTTACCATCTTTGGATCAGCACGCACAAAACCGGAGAACAAATATTACCAGATGGCAGAAGAGATTGCTTTTCAACTTGTTCAGCATGGATATGGTGTTATCACCGGAGGCGGGCCAGGTATAATGGAAGCAGGAAACAAAGGCGCCAGCAGGGCCAAGGGCAAATCCGTTGGGATAAATATTTTTCTTCCATTTGAACAGAAAGGAAACATCTACATAGACCAGGACAAACTGATCACTTTCGATTACTTCTTTGTGCGGAAGGTTATGTTTGTGAAATACTCACAAGGCTTCATCGTAATGCCCGGCGGGTTCGGCACATTAGATGAAGTCACGGAAGCACTCACCTTAATTCAAACATCAAAGATTGGACGTTTTCCCATTGTGATGGTGGGAAAAGAATTTTGGAGCGGTATGATGGAATGGATGAAGACCGTTTTGGTATCCGAAGGAATGATCAACGCAGACGACCTGTACTTGATCAACCTTGTGGATACACCTGAAGAGGCCATTAAAGTAATTGACGATTTTTACGCCAAATATTTATTGTCACCAAACTTTTAGCAGCGCATCAGGTGTTACGTCTGGAAGAAGAACATGCATGCAGAGTAAGGTATGCGTATGAGATCCTCCCTTGGAGATCAAGTCACTTAATCCCTAAGCAATGAAATTCAATATTTCAAACTATCTGTCAATTGCTTCTATCATTATTTTGTTTGGGTACATTACCTATAATGAAAGTTCAATACATCGTTCAGTTGGACAATCTGAAAATAGATTTTCTGACGAAGGAATAATTGAACCTGTTGCGATAGAAGAGTATGATCATCCCCTGCCAGCTGTTTCACTTGATATTCCTAAAAACATAAAGTTTGCAGGTGAATCAGTTCCACTTGATATTCCTGACGTGCGGGAAAGACTTGACAAAGAGCTTCAGATAAATTGCTACTTTCATAGCAACACCATTTTTTTGATTAAACGTGCCAATCGCTGGTTGCCGCAGATGGAGGAGATTTTAAAAAGGAATGGTATTCCAGACGACTTCAAATATTTACCCCTTATTGAAAGTAATCTTCTCAACGTAATCTCACCGCGGGATGCGGTTGGCTATTGGCAGATATTAAAAACCTCGGGGCAAGAATTTGGTTTGGAAATCACCAATGAAGTGGACGAGCGATACGATCCACTCAAAGCAACAGAAGCAGCGTGTAAATACCTGAAACAATCATACTCAAAATTTGGAAACTGGGCACTGGTAGCAGCGTCATATAATAGAGGCATGACGGGAATTCAAAAAGCACTCGACAATCAAAAAGTAAACAACTATTATGATTTGTATTTGAATGATGAGACATCGCGCTATGTATTCCGGTTGCTGGCCATCAAAGAGATCGTTGAGAATCCGGTGAAGTATGGTTTCCGAATAAAAAAAGAACATTTGTATCCAGAGCTTCCTTTGCATTATGTAGAAGTGAATGAGAGTGTAAAAGACTTGATTGATTTTGCGAAAGAAAATGGTACCAACTACAAGTTGATAAAGACATTCAACCCCTGGTTGCGTGATGAAAAGCTCTCGGTAAAAAAAGGCAAGACGTATAAGATTGCCATTCCTTCATAATTATAATTCTATTCAGTTCACATCAATACTATGAGACCTTACATCCTCGCAGAAAATAATTGGAAAATAATTAAGGATGCAGAATTCGAAGCTGTGGTACTCCCATGGGGTGCATGTGAGGCGCACAACTTTCATCTGCCTTATGGAACCGATATCATAGAAGCGGACGAAGTAGCTGCTGAATCTGCGCGCATAGCCTGGGAAAAGGGAGCAAAAGTAATTGTTCTTCCTGCCATTCCTTTTGGGGTAAACACCGGTCAGTTTGATGTGCGATTGGATATTAACATGAACCCATCAACACAACTTGCCATCCTTCAAGACATCATCGAAGTATTAAACCGACAAGGAATTTATAAATTGATTATTCTCAACAGCCATGGTGGAAATGATTTCAAAAGCATGATCCGTGAGTTGGGATTGAAATTTCCAAAGATGTTTTTGTGTTCATGTAATTGGTTCCAGGCATTGGATCAGAAATTATTTTTTGAAAACAAAGATGACCATGCCGGA
>JBBRKB010000427.1:0-3512 GCA_038218385.1 Cytophagales bacterium
TTATGTATACCTTTAGCCGAACCCATATAAACAATGTTGCTGTTATTTTTATCGAACTGTATGGTGAAAACGTTTCGGTCTGAATCATTGGTGTCAAACGTTATTTTTGTCCACGTGGTACCACCGTCTATTGAACGATAAACTTCACCGTTTCCTTTTTCTTTTAATCCAAAGTAAGAAGAGAAATCATAATCATCGCGCCACCCTGTACCCGCCAACACGATGTTGGCATTGTTAGGATCAACAGCAATGGCGCTGATGGATATCTTGCGGGTAAGTTCTACAAAGGAAAATGTATTGCCACCATCGGATGAAACTTCGAGGCCATATAATGTGCCTACATACATCCTATTGGAATTGCCCGGAGTAAAGGTTACAGCATACACACGGTTGTGCAAGAGGTCGCCTTTCGCATGCCAAGACTCGCCGTTGTCGTTGCTCTCATAAATGCCTTCCATGTCGGAGGCCAGGAACAGATGGCCAGACGTATTGGGGTCGCATACTACATCTTGCACTTGACCGCCGGCACCCGGATTGAGGGGCTGCCATTGACTCATGGCTGACGTGATCAGCCAGAGCAGAGCGATTAATAGAAGAGTAAATTTTTTATACATATCAATTGGGTTTGTGAATTTTTAAAACCAAGGTAGGAACCGAGAACAATCGATTACTGAGGATTGATAAAGGCGAATAAAATAAACATGCTCCACGCATCCTTAATACGCAACACGTTTCAAAATCATCCTAATAGAAATTTTTTCAGCCATGCCTTTTCTGGTGGTTTTTGACTCCATCATGAAAAACTTTTCTTTGGTTTTAGGAATTCACAGAACCAATGCTGCCGGAATGAGCACATTCAGGCTGGAAATTTTTTTTGATGGAGAACGGTGGATTTGGATAAAAGCGCAGCTGAACAGATGATCACGATACGAAATAACATTTGTGAATTCGAAATAACGCTCGAAGGTTCGGCATTTACAAAATTCACATTACATGACCTTCCTATTAATCCGCTTAATTGGCAACTACCTTTGCATCGATTGCCGCATACCAACACAAATGGATTTCCTTTTAAAGGCCATTTTATCGCCTTGGGCACGTGGGGCTATCCAACACCTGGTGAGATTGCAGCAGGACTAAAATTTTATGGTGACGTAAATACCCAACATTGGCAAATCGTTGATCACCTCAGAAGCGAAGATGACCGCCAGATTATTACCACGGCTTGTCGCGATGGTATTGAGAAGCTTGATTGCTTGCGGCGCATCACGCTGTATAATAATGCCTTAATCGAAGTAAGAGAAGAAGTTACCAACAACTTGCCGATTGGTCGGCCTTATAATTTTTTGCAACACGCAACTTTCGGTGGCGACTTTCTTCATCCTGACACCATCATCAATACGAATGCTGGAAAAGGCTTTTATCAAAATGGTGAGCAACAACGCGCATCATTTGCTGATATAGAAGACACCAGCTACGACTGGCCACACGGCGTTATGCCTTTTGGATCTGTAGACCTCCGTCATTCAAACGCCTCCGATACATATGTGAGCACGCATACCTTTCACAACACAGAATCACTCGGATGGGCAACCATTGCCAATAAAGAAAAGGGCTTGTTAGTAGGCTATGTTTGGAATTTGAAAGAATATCCGTGGCTTAATGTGTGGTATCAATTTGAAGAAGGCGAAATAAAAGGTCGCGCTGTTGAATTTGCAACCTGTGGCATGTGGAATTCATTTGAATATATGATGACGCACGACTCCCGATTTTTCGGACAGAACTCTTTTGAGTTCATCGATGCGGGTGAAACGAAAGTTAAAACATACTTCATGTTTCTTTTGCCAATAGCTTTCAACTTTAAAAGCATCAAGCATATTTCCCGATCACACAGCGAAATAACGCTGTTGATGGAAAACGAAAACAACGAGATAACGCACACACTTCACATGCAGTAGAAATAATAATAATATTTATAAGATAATTTAAAGATGAAAAACGCAAATCAATTTATTGAAAAAGGTAAGGTGACGATAGAGAATGTACTGTTTTATTATGACCAAGGCTACCTTATTGCCAACGAATTATTGTCATCACAAGAAATTAAAATACTGAAAGAGGATGCAACCAAAATTTTCAGGGGTCAATACGGCACCCTCGAAGGCATGCAGTCCGTTCCTGAAGGCGCTTCAGATGCTGATGTGTTGAAAAAGTATGTAGCCATCCACTTTCCTCACAAGATATCGCCAGTAGTGAAAGATTTTTTAAGTCAAAAAGATATTGTTAACGTGTTGGAAAATATCGTTAGCCCTAACGTGAAATGTATGCAAAGTATGCTCTTCATTAAAGGTCCGGGCAAAGCAGGGCAAGCATGGCATCAAGACGAATATTTTATTCCTACTAGAGACAAGTCGCTTGTGGGCGCATGGATCGCCATCGATGATGCAACTATTGATAACGGATGTCTTTGGATTATTCCCGAAAGCCACAAGCCGGGCTACATGATGCCGCGTGTAGAAAATAGCAATAACGAATATGCTGATGTCGACACCATTGATGTTTCAATCTATGGTAAAGAAGAAATTATTCCTGTAGAAGTAAAGAGCGGATCGGTGGTATTCTTTAACGGTTATCTACTGCATAGTTCGCTACGAAATAAAACAACCGATCATTTCCGCACTGCATTGGTCAATCATTACATGAGCGCAGAGAGCATGCTGCCATGGGATCAGGATGGAAGCTTGCCAAAGACAGAAGATTTGCGTGATATTGTTATGGTCGCGGGTGAAGATCCATATGCACAAAAGCCAATTGTAGATTTAACAAAACCATATCTTCGGCCAGAAGTGATTGGGGTAAAGAAGTAGCTTTTTGAGTTATTTAGCATCAACGTGTATGGACTTTTTAAGTCTTACAGCTCTTTCTTTACATCATATTGCTTGAGAAAAAATTAACGGTTGTTGAATGGAGTAAAAATGAGGTAGCACGTTTTTTACCTTATCATCGATTAGAGTGAGTTGAAATAAATTTCTATTTTGGAGGCATGATTAAAAATTTTTTCATGTTCGCAAGTGCAATGATTGTAGTCTCGCTTCAATTTGCAAAAGCGCAGGAGTTCTCCATCTACGATTCTATCACGCCTGAAATTATTCCGATTTGGACCCGCGTTGCTGACTACGCACCCGTGTTACGTTCTGTGGAATCGGCCTGCATTTCCCCAGATGGTAAATTGGTTGTGTCAGCTTCTAAGTTTGGCTATAACCTGATGGTGTGGCGTGTTGCCGATGGTGCAT
Organism: Cytophagales bacterium; assembly: GCA_038218385.1. Lineage (GTDB taxonomy): Bacteria > Bacteroidota > Bacteroidia > Cytophagales > Cyclobacteriaceae > JBBRKB01. The sequence goes on from JBBRKB010000427.1 coordinate 3,294, forward strand.
TGCTTTGGGAAAGTCAGGAAAATGCAGAGATAGAATGTGTGGTGTTTTCTCCTGATGGAAAACGTTTCGCGACAGGTGATGAAGATTATTTTGTAAAGGTGTGGGATACAGCTACTGGAAAAGTTCTCAATAAAATGGAACATGACAGCGGACTGGATGGTATTGCCTGGTCGCACGATGGAAAAATTATTGCCGCAGGTTCTGAGAAAGGAGATGTTT
>JBBRKB010000428.1:0-3510 GCA_038218385.1 Cytophagales bacterium
TTTCCAGGCGACCACGCCCAGCGCGTATTCCGCGCATTTGATATTGATCACATATTGTAGTGATTGAGGTGGATCATCCAGGATGGTGCACAAGTATGCGTTCAGCATGCACCTGAAATTTTTACCAACAATTTATACTTAATGAGAATTGGAAAACAACAACATCATAGTCAGAGTAGCTACTACTGAAGACAAACATTTTGCAGAAACCATCACCACCGAGATGGAAGAATCCGCCAAAGCGCGGGGAACAGGCATCGCCAAACGTTCACCTGAATACATTGAACGAAAAATGGAGGAAGGTAAAGCTGTCATTGCCCATACCGATGAGGGTACGTGGGTAGGCTTTTGTTACATCGAAGCGTGGCAGCACGAAAAGTATGTCGCCAACTCAGGTCTTATTGTGTCACCTCCTTTCAGGCACACCGGCGTTGCCAAAGAAATCAAGAAGAAAGTATTTGACCTTTCTCGTAAGAAATATCCTGACGCCAAAATATTCGGTCTTACCACAGGTCTTGCTGTGATGAAGATCAACTCAAGTCTTGGGTACAAACCTGTTACCTATTCTGAACTCACCACAGATGAAGAATTCTGGAAGGGCTGTCAGAGTTGTGTGAACTTTGAAATCCTTACGCTCAAAAACCGGAAGAACTGTATTTGTACAGCGATGCTTTTCGATCCGACCACGGCAGAAGTTCCTAAAGTAGCCGAAGTGGCTGAGTTGCCTAAAATCAGTTCGACTGTAGTTACAGGTACTGGCAAGTTGAGAAAGAAACGTAAGCGCGAGTTCAAAGGAAACCTCAAGCTATTCGACCGATGGACCCGGTTTAAGCAATATGTGCTACTGAAGGCTAAACGAAAAATGACTGACAAAGGCGGCAGCAGTGGACAGTCAGAGAAGAAATTCTCCCTTTTCAGCTTGTTGTTTTGGTAACATGTAATGTCTCAAACCTTTTGGTTTTATGCTTTGTCCTTTCACCGGGGCAATCTACTTTTGACATTCAAAAATCAAACTTAATATTAACTGAGTACAGCTAGTAGCCAACAGCTAGTAGCTAGTAACTTTTTATAAAAATTATGAAAAAGAAAGTTGTTCTGGCATTTAGTGGAGGTTTAGATACATCCTACTGTGTGAAATACCTGGGTGAAGACAAAGGGTATGATGTGCACACCATCACGGTCAACACAGGGGGTTTTTCTACTGATGAATTGGCAGAGATAGAAAAACGTGCGTTGGCACTTGGTGTGAAGTCGCACAAGAATGTGGAAGAGACAAAAAATTATTACGATAAGGTAATCCGTTACCTTATCTATGGTAATAGTTTAAAAAATAATACCTATCCCTTAAGTGTAAGTGCTGAGCGCATGTCGCAGGCATTGGCTGTTGCTAATTATGCAAAGTCAGTGAATGCTGATGCTGTTGCCCATGGAAGCACCGGCGCTGGAAATGATCAGGTACGTTTTGATATGATCTTCCAGATACTTATTCCAAATGTGGAGATCATTACACCTATTCGTGATATGAAACTTTCGCGCGAAGATGAGATAAGCTATCTGAAAGCAAAAGGTGTTCAAATGAATTTTGACAAAGCGATGTACTCCATTAACAAAGGTATTTGGGGGACATCAGTTGGCGGTAAAGAAACATTAAACTCATTGGGTACATTGCCCGAGGAAGCTTTCCCAACACAATTGGAGAAAAACGGAACAGAGAAAGTCGTTTTAGGTTTTGAAAAAGGTGAGTTGTTAAAAATAAACGATCAAACCTTCAATCATCCTGTAGCTGCGATTCAATATTTGCAAACACTCGCAGGGCCGTACGCCATTGGTCGTGATATACATGTGGGTGATACTATTATTGGTATAAAAGGAAGAGTAGGGTTTGAAGCTGCTGCTCCGATGATTGTATTGAAAGGACATCATGCATTGGAAAAACATGTGCTCACGAAATGGCAACTAAGCTGGAAAGATCAGCTCGCTCAGTTCTATGGCAATTGGTTGCACGAAGGCCAATACCTCGATCCTATCATGCGCGACATTGAAGCCTTCCTTACTAATTCACAAAAACATGTGACGGGTGACGTACATGTTCAATTGAATCCCTATCGCTTTCAGGTGATTGGCATTGAATCGAAATATGATTTGATGTCTTCTAAGTTTGGTAAGTATGGTGAGATGAACCTCGGTTGGACAGGTGATGATGTGCGCGGGTTCACAAAAATATTCGGCAATCAAACCATGATCTATCACCAGATAGAAGAGAGTGTTAAAGATTAATGTTACGAAAGAATTCATGAGTAAGAATATAAAAGTTGGGATAGTTGGAGGAGCGGGTTACACGGGTGGTGAAACTATTCGGTTGCTGCTCAATCATCCTAACGCAGAACTTTCATTTGTTCACAGCAGAAGCAATGCGGGCAATCCGTTGTATGCAGTACACGAAGATATAAAAGGAGATACAGAGTTAACATTCACTGACACCGTTCGTCAGGATGTTGATGTGATATTCCTTTGTCTGGGTCATGGTGAAAGCAAAAAATATTTAGTTGACAATGCGTTTGATGCTTCCATCAAGATCATTGACTTGAGTCAGGATTTTAGATTGGGTGAGGCTGTTGATGGACGTGAATTTGTTTACGGACTTCCAGAATTAAATAAAGAGGCAATCATTAAAGCAAAAAACATTGCCAACCCCGGTTGTTTCGCTACTACCATTCAATTGGGATTGTTGCCACTTGCGAAAGAAGGAATACTAGGTGATGTTTATTCTACTGGTATCACCGGCTCCACAGGTGCAGGACAAAAACTTCAGGAGACTACACATTTCACCTGGCGTGCAAATAATGTTTCTGCATACAAAACATTAACACACCAACATTTAAAAGAGATCACACAATCCATTAAGCAACTTGATACTTCTTTTTCAAGTGCCATTAATTTCGTTCCATGGCGAGGTGATTTTGCGCGCGGGATTTTTGTAAGCTCCATCATTACATGTTCGCTTTCGCTTGATGAATTGAATACTCTTTATAAAAAATATTATGAACCCCATCCGTTTAGCATAGTGTTAGATTCGACCCTTGATCTTAAGCAAGTAGTGAACACAAACAAGTGCATGATTCATTTGGAAAAGGAAGGTGATAAATTAGTTGTTCACACGGCACTTGATAATTTATTAAAAGGTGCATCGGGACAAGCGGTGCAGAACATGAACCTGATGTGTGGTGTTGATGAAACCGCTGGGTTGAAACTTAAAAGTATTGTGTTTTAAAGGACACATTAAAAATCAATGTCGATATGTTAAACTCCAAATATCCCTCTTTGGAGAGGGAAGGGAGAGGATAAGAAAATGGTTAACTTAACGACATTGCATTAAAAAGATATTTGAAATGAATTTATTTGACGTATATCCATTATTTAATATTACACCTGTAAAGGCTCAGGCCTCTTGGCTTTGGGATGAGAAAGGTGAAAAGTATCTTGACCTATACGGTGGTCACGCCGTGATTT
>JBBRKB010000429.1:0-3494 GCA_038218385.1 Cytophagales bacterium
CGTAAGAAATTTTAAAGCGGAAGCTGAAGGGATTGGCGTTGATGAGATCATCAACAGGATTATCTGATAGAGGTTTCGATAAAACGTTGCACATCGCGTTTCATTTCAATTCCAAATAAATCGTTGTGACCACGATCGGAATATATCTTCAGCATTTTCTCTCCTTTTAAATTATCATTGATTTCGGTAATCTCATCCAGGCTTACGCGATCGTCATGGCTACCATACAGTAATATCGTTGGACATTTTATTTCTTTTGCATACGCAGAAGGATTATGGGCGAAGGGCCAAAACTGATTTTGTACACCTCCCCAGAAAAGTAAAATGCCAGCCGCAGGAAACGTAGGCACATGCATATTTCTAAACCGTGCACATGTAGTCGTATAGAGCGAACCAAACGGACATTCCAATACAACAGCCGCTGGATTTATTTTATATTCAGACAAACATTTTAAAATCGCGACTGAGCCCATAGAGGTGCCAAACAAAACAATGTTCTGTTCACCTGAAGCTCGGACGTAATCGTAGCAAGACTTTACTTCATCAGATTCGTGGTAGCCTATGGATGTTGAATTTCCTTCCGAATTGCCAGAACCTTTAAAGTCGACCAGAAGTGTTGAGTAACCGAGTTCATTAAAATAGTAAGACCGCTCTATCAGCGATGATTTTTCACCTGCGTATCCATGAAAAAGAATGACCGTTCCCTTTGAATCCACAACCGGAATTTTCCAACAGCCAAGTTTAACATCACTGTCGATACTAATTGACTCATAGGTGGTATTGGGAATGGTTTTGTTTTTTGGCCTTGGGTTATCTATGCCAGTGAGCAGTGTGATTATTTTCTTGCTTATGGATAATTGCTTCGGGTCATCTGTTCGCGTTACTTCTTCACTGGTAAAGTGAGTGAATTTATAGGCATGCATAAAGCACACTACATTGAAGAGAGCAAATGCAATGAGTGCTGTGAGAAGTATTTTTTTAACCACAAGCACTAGTTTATTATCTCATCAGAGATCTTCAAAATATTAGCATCCAATCGTGTTGCGTATCGCCTTAGTGGCCGCCAGGCAATGCCCCCTGTGGGTTGTCCATTGGTATACGAAAAAGTAGAACCACAACAATGGTCGACCATGTAAAGACCTGAGAGATCTGCATCGACAGTAGCACAGGCATCTTGTGGATGAAACGAACAGTTGCGCTCATAGGCAAAGTAGGTTTCGGTATTTAATCGATAGAGAATAAGACCACGCACACCTCCATCATTCAGGTACACATTCCCTCCATCTGTTTTTAGTTTTACATATTCAGGAAGGTTGAGATCGATCAATATTTCAGGAAAGGGTTGAAACGGAATAGGATCATCACTCAAGTCGGGGCTACATGAAGCCAACAGCAGAACAAATAGAAAAATTTTATTAGCCATAAATTAGTGTCGTTAAGGTAAGCATTTTATGATCCTCTCCCTTCCCTCTCCGAAGAGGGATATTGTGGAGCTTACCGTAACGACATTTCACCCAAAATGATTGCTTATTATGCTGGATAACCCGTATCTATTTTAAACAACGGACTCAAATTGTTTTAAAAAGCGAATGTCATTTTCGGAGAACAGTCTTAAATCGTTGATCTGATAGCGTAACATGGTCACACGCTCAATGCCCATTCCAAAAGCAAAACCTGTATATTCTTCCGGATCAATGCCACCGTTTCTAAGCACATTGGGATGAATCATTCCTGAACCCGCAATCTCTACCCAACCCGAATGTTTGCACACATTGCAGCCGTTACCTTTACAGATCAAACACGATATATCAATCTCTGCACTGGGCTCCGTGAACGGGAAGAACGATGGCCTGAAACGGATCTTCACATCCTTTCCATACATCTCTTTGGCAAAGTGAAACACGGTTTGCTTCAGATCAGCGAAGCCCACATTTTTGTCAATGTAAATCCCTTCTACCTGATGGAAAAAACAATGCGCCCGGGCTGATATCGCTTCATTGCGATATACTCTCCCAGGCATGATGGCCCGTATGGGAGGCTTATTTTCTTTCATCAACCGAATCTGTACGTTGGATGTATGGGTTCGAAGGAGTAAGTCTGGATTTTTAGAAATGAAAAATGTATCCTGCATTTCACGAGCCGGATGGTTTTCAGGAAAGTTTAATGCTGAGAAATTATTCCAGTCGTCTTCAATCTCCGGGCCATCGGCAACGTTAAATCCGAGACGTTCAAAAATTTCAATGATGCGTTGCTTCGTTAATGTGAGGGGATGGAAGTTGCCCATCTTGTTATCGATGGTGGGCAGCGTAAGATCTATCGGAGCCGCGATTGTATTGCGGGTATCGGTCTGTTGGCTTAGCTCACTAAATTTTGCTTCAGCCGTCTGCTTTAAAATATTCAACACCCTGCCAACTTCCTTCTTTTCTTCTTTGGAAATGTTTTTAAGCGAATCAAAGAGTTCGCCCATTACTCCTTTGCGACTGATAAACTTCATCCGGAATTCTTCCAGGCTGGCCGCATCCGTAACTATGAAATTTTCAACCTCTTTTTGCAGGCTTGTAATTCTGTCGATCATTTCACTCAATAAATTATTTCAATAAAAATAGTTGAAGGGTTAAAATTACAAAACGGCCAGCACTACTCCTGCTCATCAGCAGCATTTCCATCGAGTCTGCTGATGATAAGCCTATCGAGCACAAAGCTAAACCCCAATGTTAAAATACCTATTGCCGTTAGTAGGATGGAATCTTGCAAGTCCTTGCACAGAATGGCCAGCAAAATAAATAGCATATGAAACAGCCCAAGTGTAATGGTACTTCTGGCATGTGAAAATCCTAACCGCATAATGGCGTGATGGATGTGGCTTTTGTCGGGCATGAAGGGTGACTTTCTTTTGTACAGCCTCAATAAAATTATTCTCAAGGTATCAATGAGCGGGATAATAATGATGCAAATAGCAGTGGAAATTGATCCCGTAAACTTATACGGGTTGCTGGCGGAGAGCGTGTTGTTCACATTGATAAAATAGATGGCCATAATCGAAAGCATCATGCCGATGAGCAATGCCCCCGTGTCACCCATAAAAACTTCAGAAGGATCCCAATTAAAAATCAAAAATGCGAGTATGGCACCAAGCATGGCGAAGCAGAGTATGCTATAGATTTCATTGCTGGTAAGAAAAAACCAGACACCAAAAGTGAAGAGCGAAATGCTGGCGATGGTGCCGGCTAGTCCGTCTAGTCCGTCAATAAGATTAAATGAATTTGTGATTATGATAATAGTAAAAACAGTAACTACATAACTGACAGGCTGGGACAATTCTTGTATGCCAAACAGGCCTCCGAAAGTTCGTATGCGCAGATCCATGAGCACCACAATCATTATGGCAACCAGTATCTGGCCGATAAGCTTAATGTATGCCCGCAAAGGGACTAAGTCATCGCGCACACCAATAAAGAAAATGACAAAGAGGGCTACTAAAATGAACTTGATGT
>JBBRKB010000430.1:0-3480 GCA_038218385.1 Cytophagales bacterium
ACTTCATACAAGCGCATCGTGATTGAAGTAAAATGATAATTGTTATTTAATTTATTTATCGATTATGAAATTTATACTCACAGTAAGCTTGTTGATTTGTACATGTGTGGCAAGCTATTCACAAAAGTATGACCTAAAGGCAATAGTTGAAATTGACTTGGGGCATGCGCTAGGTCAGTTCCGGGCTGTGCCTGTTTCGTTAGGAAAGAATAGGCCAAAGGCAATAGCCGCTATGTATTCAGAAGATGCAGAGATTGATCCGTATATCGGTATGTTCTTTTTTCCAAAGCATACATTAAAGATGATGGTGTTTAATTTGTAGGTTCGTTCTAAATCAATTCGAGAAACATTTTCGACAGATCAAGTAAGATAGAAAATATGATTAAAAAATTTCGTAGACGACAGATTGGTTGGTTGGTTTTTCTTCTCACGCTCATCATCCACGTTGGATGTTCTACTAAAGATTCAGGAGGTCTTAAGATAAGGTCGTGGACTATTCTAACCAAAAACAAAATGAAGGCTTTACAAGTAATAGAGAAAGCATCTGAATATGATATCAACCAGCTGCAGCTATCGCATGACGTGCTCATGAACCTGCGGCAGGTGCGTGATACCGCTAAGCTCAGCTTGATTAATTACCTCACCGATCAGGCGCATCAGCATGGCATAGAAGAAGTAGTGCTGTGGGATCATTCATTGTACGGCCTTGACTATTATCCAGCAAAATTTAAAACCGGACCCGACAGTACGATAGACTTTGATAACTCTGCTTTTTGGGAATGGTTTAGCGATGACTACCGCACCATGCTTGACAAGGTTCCCAATGTGCAAGGGCTAGTGCTCACGTTTATTGAAACAGGCGCGCGAGCTGAAGATCAACATTCGATAAAGATGAAAACGCATCAAGAAAAAATTGCTGCTGTAGTAGATGCTGTTACACAAGTTGTGATCAATGAACGCCATCTTAAACTTTACCTGCGCACGTTTTCATACACCCATAAAGAATATGAAAATGTGATCGGTGCTCTTGAGCATGTTAAGAGCAACGATGTCGTGTTGATGATGAAAGAGAGCCCGCACGATTTTTTTCTTACGCACCCCAATAACCCTTACGTTGGTAAAATCGACAGACCCACCATTGTGGAGTTCGATTGTGGAAATGAATTTAGTGGCCAAGGGGTCATCGCCAATACGTGGCCCGAATACATTGCACGGCGGTGGAAAGATTATTTGCAGCGACCTAACGTGATCGGCTATGCCGCACGCACCGATAGGTATGGAGATACTGGTGTCATTGGCCGCCCATCGGAAATATTGCTTTATGCACTTAAACGATTTGGTCAAGACGCTACACTTTCCGTAGATAGCATCACGATTGAATTCATCGGCAAGCGCTATGGCAAAGAGTCGGTACAATTTTTAAAGCCAGCATTTGAAAGTGCTTATGATATTGTAACCTCTACTTTGTATACGTTGGGTACTAATGTAGCCAACCACTCCAGTTTAAATTTTGATCCTTACCCTTCAAGCTATGGAAGACATGTGTCGGGCAAATGGATTGACCCGCCGGTACTCTATGTGAAGCACGGTGTCGATCTTGAATTGCATTACTGGAAAGAGATCATCCAACACCTGGCGCCCGCTGTGTTAAAAATGAATGATGGTCCTTTAACTATTGAGGCGCCTTTCGTCCTAACGAATGAATGGGTTTCCGCTGAAGAAAAAATGGACACCACATGGTATACTTATATAATTACTGAAAAAGAATATGGTGTGGCACTGGCGAAGAAAGCACTTGCACAAATTCAAGCAGCGAAGCCTTACGTTACTGGGGAGGATTATGAGGATTTACACGAAACATTTTACCGCACACTTATAACCGCTCAACTGTATGAAGCCATGGCAAAAGCTTACTGGGGCTATCGCGTTTATGCACGTGGAAAGGCATACCAAAGTGTGGCGCTTAACAGATCAATCAAAGAAGGTCTAGATGATATTTTGATTTATGTAAATAAAATAAAGGAGTACCCTCATGAATATCCGAGAGGTCAGTGGAATTGGAAAAATGATGTGAAAATAGCAGAACAGTATTATAATTGGATTGCCGTTGAAGGGTGGAAGGAATATGGGGGAGTAGTGTTTAAGGAATAGATAGGTAAGTGAGCGTCATAAATTATATTTCTTAAAACACTCACGAGTACCTCATCCGCGGCCCTTCTGCAAATTGGAGAAGGGTGACTGTCTCTCAAATCTTTTTCGTTCTAAACATTTTTGGTTTTTCTAGTTCCATTTTTTATTCACCATTATCTTATTGAATCTTCCCTTCCTTTTGCAAATGACACTGCTCTACGCAGATAAAGTCACCCTTATCCGTTTTCCGGAGAAGGGCCGGGGATGAGGTTTTAGGATCGGCCTAATTCATTCTAGGTATTATGATTTTTGATTGGATAAAAAATTAAACTGTATGGCTGTAGGGATTTTTTTTGTTTCCCATTCAAAAAACATATACAAATACGCGAAGCTTTATTTGCAACACAACAAGCGAACAAACTTCCCCTCTCCTTTTTTTGGAGAGGGGTGCACACACCTTCAACTTGCAGACCGGTGGCCGGGGTGAGGCTTAGACAAGCTTTTCAAGCCTCACCCCATCTTCTCTCCTGCTACCGATAGAGTAGAATGCCCCTCTCCAAAAAAGAGGGGTTGTCGATTCTTATCAAAACGAAAAGTAGAAAGCTCCGACTAACCAATCACTAGGTTGGTTTTACAATTCCATTTTTTTTAAATCTTCCATAGACGAATGATCATTTCAAAAATAGCAGCACCCACAGCAATTCACATAGATCCATTATTTTTTTTGCCGTAGCCATGCATGATCTTGAAATATATTCAAGGCTAATTTATTTCATTCACAGAATATTTTGATTGGCTTTACTATTGACAATGATTCTACATCTATCTTTCAGCAGTATAAAGTAAATCATAAATGAAAATAAGCAGTTTGAACTCTCACTTTGTCTGGACAAGTACCATCCTTCTTGCGCTTACGCTTGGTTGTGGGAACGATAAAGATGAAGCCAAGCCGGGCAGTGGCAACTTGCCTCCACTTACCGCGGTATCAAAAATAAAGGATAGTAAAAGCAATGAATATACAATTGGGTTTGATCAGGCGAGCAGCATCAATCAAAATCCTACATTGATAAAGAAAGATGAATCTGGAAATCTGCTGTGGAAGGTTACGTATGAAAATACGCCTGTTGATGGCAAAGGTATTTTGATTGCATTGGATGACGTTGACAATCCTTGGGCCGTCTTTACAGTAGATGGTGGGAGTAACGATGCAGGATTTATTACAAAGAAACAAGTGCTGCCAAGTGCATTCAGTAATGTGTATATGAACAGCTATGGAAGTGGTGGTGGGCCTAAGGTAAGTGTGCTTGCCAAAATAGATCCACTCACCGGAAATATTGTAAAAGGTACTTT
>JBBRKB010000431.1:0-3464 GCA_038218385.1 Cytophagales bacterium
GAGTGCTTTTGATCCTAATGTTTCACTCATGGGAATGAAATAGCGCTCCTGATGATCATCCCGGAATGTTATCAACACCTCTAATGGCATGGGTATATCACCAAGCCGCTGTAGTGTTATCTCCGTTTCATTCTTATTCACGCTAACTTCCTTTATGGTGTAGTCAATTTGTTTCGTAGTGGAAATCCAATAATTAAGAAACCATTTCAGTTGTAATCCCGATACCTTTTCCATAATAAAAATAAAATCACTGGGCTCTGGATGTCGGAATTTCCACGTGTTGTAATAGGCCAGCATTCCTTTCGTGAAATTCTCGTCACCCATTATAAATTCAAGTTGGGTAAGAAACAAACAGCCCTTCATGTAACTACCGATTTTGTATGCATCGTTAGTGGTGAAAAAATCAGCAAACAATGCAGCTGGTTCTTCCTTTCCGCTCAACGCTTTTTTAAAATAGGATTGATATGTGGACTCAAACGGTTTATCCATTCCGAAAAGTTTTTGATGCGCACTAAATTCGGCAAAGCGGGTAAAGCCTTCATCCATCCAGGCATATTGCGATTCATTGCTGGCAAGTGTTCCTTGAAACCATGCATGTGCTGACTCATGAATCATGGTGACAACCGTTCCGGCTAGGGTACCATTTCCGGTTATCATAGTACACATTTGATATTCCATGCCGCCATCGCCTCCTTGAATAATCGAATAACTTTCATACGGATAGGAACCAAACTTTGTATTCATGAATTGAAAGAACGCGGAAGCAATGGGAGAAAGTTTTTTCCAGTGATCCGTCTTTTCGCCGGTCTGATAAAAGAAGTGAAGGAGCGGACCATCGGGCACTTGTATTTTGTCATGGATATAATCAGGGTCAGCGGCCCACGCGAAGTCATGAACATTTTGTGCAATAAAATGCCAATCAAGATTGGCTTTCTGTTTTTTCACAAAGACACCTTCATCTTCATAGCCATGTCCGATTTCATTTTTATTTTGTAGAATGCCTGTGCCTGCAACTGTATAGGTTGACGGAAGGGAAATAGTAACATCGTAGTTCCCCCATTCGCCGTAAAATTCACGTGCTACATACTGATTGGCGTGCCAACCCTGGTGATCGTATGCTGCAACTTTCGGATACCACTGGGTCATGGTGTAGTCAATTAATTCAATGTTGTTTCTCCCGCTCCGTCTTATTTGGATGGGCACCTGAGCTTCAAAATCCAACGAGAGGGTGGATACAGAATTTGGCAGAAGAGGTGATTTTAAATCAACTCTCATAACTGTTCCTTCTATCACAAAAGATAGGTCTTGATTATTTTGCTTTAGGTTGGTGATGTGCTGATACCCGATTTCATTTTCTTTCAACTTACCTATGCGTTCACCAATACGTTTGTCTGGATCCACAACATGGCGTGATCGAATGTCCATCATGCTGCCAGGTTGAAAGGCATTAAAATATAGATGATAATAAATTTTGAAAAGCGTATCGGGAGAATGGTTGTGATATTGAAGGGTTTGGTTTCCAGTAAGGATGTTTTTTTTTGTATCCAACTTTACCTGCATGGTGTAGTCGACCTGCTGTTGCCAGCGTAATGTTTGACTCCAAGTTTTTATTGAAAAAGAAAATAGACCAATGAGCAAACAAATTCTAATCATGCAGATAAAAATCAAATAACCACGCGCTTGTTTAACCCAACTGATTTATAGACGGCTTCAACCACACGAATGTCTTTCAAGCCTTCTTCACCCGGCACCAACACCGATTTCTTGTTGATGATGGCAAGGGCATCATCGTCCATTTGTTTAGCTTGTTCATTGGGAATCACGGCATCCAATAGCTTTCCATCACTGGTTACACCCTTCACACCCGAATAGGCAGAGAAGGGTTCGAGTTTGTACCATCCTTTGGAACATGAGACCTTGAGATTGTTCATGTTTTTTCCAAAGCTTGCTTCACAACTTGCCGTTGCTCCTCCGGGAAATTCAAGATCATACTGGATGGTCTCATCCACTTCGTGATAAATCTCCGGGCGTGTAGTAGATTGATGTGCAGTCACAGCCATAGGCTCAAGGCCCGTGCTATACCGGGCAGCATTGAGTGGATAAACACCCATGTCGTACATGCATCCTCCGCCCATCTTTTTCTGCTGCTTCCAATGATTGGTGCGGCCATCAAAATAACCGGCGGCAACATCTACTTTCATCACCTTTCCATAGGTTAATTCTTTTTGAAACTTAATAATCTGTTGCGTGTTGGGTTCGTGATGCATGCGATAGCCAATGCTTAGCTTCACTTTGTTAATCATGCAAGCATCAATCATTAATTGGCACTCCTTTACCGTCATGGCCATGGGTTTTTCACACCACACATGCTTGCCAATGTTGGCCGCCTTAATAGAATATTCGGCATGCATGGAAGGAGGGAGCACAATGTAAATAATATCAATATCAGGATTGTTAGCAAGGGTATCAAAATTCTGATAGTTGTAAATATTTTTATCCGGTATGTTATACTGACTTTTCCATTTGTCAATTTTAGATGGTGTGCCCGTGACAATGCCGGCGAGGTAACAATTTGTTGTCAGTTGTAAAGCAGGCGCCAATACATCTGTGCTATAATAGCCGAGGCCCACCAGCGCCACGCCAAGTTTTTTCTTTTGTGGAAAAATGCTGTTGGCGAATGCCAGATTGCTAAGGCCCAGTCCTACAAGACCTGCGGCAGAGTGAGCGATAAATTTTCTTCTATTGGCCATGGTTAATAATTATCAGTGAGAAATTATTATACAATGTCGTTGACTTAAGCTCCTTAATATTTCTCTCACGGAGAGGGGAAGGGAGAGGTTAACATATTGCTTACGTCATCGACTTTGAATTATGATACGCTAAGGTAACACAATCCACACAGGTGATCCATACTATTTTCCATAGATGGTTGTGCTAAGGAACGCGCACGGTTCCATCACCTTTTATAATCCATTTGTAGGAAGTAATCTCATGCAATGCCATAGGTCCGCGGGCATGCATTTTTTGTGTGCTAATACCAATTTCGGCACCCATGCCAAATTGTGCGCCATCGGTAAAAGCAGTTGATGCATTGGCATACACAGCCGCGGCATCAACACGTTTTAAAAATGCATCTATCGTTTCGGGATTGGAGGCAACAATGGCTTCGCTATGTTTGGAACCATATTGATCAATGTGATCAATAGCTTCCTCCAGACTGGATACGGTTTTAATGCTCATTTTATAATCCAGAAACTCAGTTCCAAAATGTTCTTCATTGGCGTGCTCCAACAATTTGGCTGGATATGCTTTCGCAGCAAAAGAAAACGATTTTGTATCGGCAAAGATGAGGACGTTTTTCTCTGCCAACTTTTCAATCAGCAAAGGCACATCGCTCAGCCGCGATTCATGAACAATCAAACAATCCAACGCATTACAAACACTCACGCGCCGTGTCTTCGCAT
>JBBRKB010000432.1:0-3459 GCA_038218385.1 Cytophagales bacterium
ATCATTTTGCCGCTGCCATTTAATTCTAGTAGCTGGCCAGCTCTTTTAAAAATGACTACCGAAATCATCACCACCGAAGACGGCTCACATTCCATTCGTAATGTAGAGATGAATGAGACGTATCATTCCATACATGGCGCAAGGCAAGAGTCCATGCATGTATTTATCAAGAATGGTTTTGATTATTTTGTTGAGGGTAATACTAAAGAAGAAATAAAAATCTTTGAGGTAGGTTTCGGCACAGGACTCAATGCATGGCTCACCATGCTTCGTGCGGAAGAATTGAATAAAAAAATTTCTTACACAACAGTAGAGGCCTTCCCACTTGACGAAAGTATTTGGAGCCAGTTGAACTATGGTGATACTTCTCCGGAAAATAAAAAGAGATTTCAAGAACTTCACCAAGCAACATGGAATAAACAGGTGGAAATTTCATCACACTTTAATATAGAGAAATTGGCAACCACCTTGCAATCTGCCAGCTTGTTATATCATCATTTCGACATTGTATTCTATGACGCATTTGCGCCAAGCAAGCAGCCCGAGATGTGGGAGTTTGCCATGCTTGAGAAAATATTCAACGCCATGAACAAAGGGTCGATATTGGTGACCTACTGTGCGAAAGGTCAATTCAAACGTGATCTAAAGGCGCTGGACCTTACGGTAGAAACACTTCCCGGGCCTCCGGGCAAATTGCAAATGGTGAGGGCCCTGAATCCTTGAAAATGATCTGATGGTTAAGGGACAGGCGATGGGATAACATTTCTTTAAAATCGCAATCCCTGCAATCGTTAACGTTTAGAACATTTCAAAATACGCGGATTCATTTGTAAAAAAATTAAAAATATTCGGGGTTCACGTGAGACAATCGAAATTTTCTGCTGGTTTTTTGATAATTTACCAAACTATTTGCCCTAAAAAAGTCCCACAATCACTTTATTGAACCATTTGGTAATGTTTAGTGGTAATGTATTGAGTAGGAATAAAGTTAAAGCCATATAAATTGAGACCTATGAAAGAAAACTCCAGAAAAGGTTTGTATACCCAGGAGCTGGAACATGATGCCTGCGGTATTGGGTGTATTGCCAATATTAATGGATCAAAATCTCATGATATTTTAAGTGATGCGCTCACCATGTTGGAAAACATGGAGCATCGTGGGGGAAGAGGCAGCAATCCGAAGACGGGTGATGGGGCAGGCGTACTTTTTCAAGTGCCGCATGACCTTTTGGTGGAGGAGTGTAAAACGCTGGGTTTTGATTTGCCGGCAGCGGGTAAATACGGAGTGGGCATGTTGTTTTTTCCACGCGACAAAAATGTGGTGGAGTCGTGCCGCAAAACATTAAATGAAATCACAAATGATTTAGGACTGGAGGTCATTGGTTACCGGGTTGTTCCGGTAGATAATAGTGTGCCGGGCCCCGGTGCTTCAGAAGTTGAGCCGACTATTGAGCAGGCTTTTGTGAAACCGAAAGATGAAACCCTTGATGCGGATGCTTTCGAGCGCAAATTATTTGTGTTGAGAAATTATGCAACCCATAAAATTTCTGAAAGCGTAAGAGGAAGCAATCATGAATTTTACGTTACCAGCTTTTCTGCCAAGACCATTATTTATAAAGGACAGCTTCGTACCGAACAGCTACGCAAATATTATTACGATCTGCAAGATAAGCGTGTGAAGACTGCACTTTCATTGGTTCACTCCCGTTTCTCTACGAATACATTTCCAAACTGGAGACTTGCACAACCGTTCCGTTACATTGCGCACAATGGTGAGATCAATACCATTCGCGGTAATGTGAACAAGATGAAATCAAAAGAGTCGTTGTTCAAGTCGACCGTGTTCACAGACGATGAGCTAAAAAAATTATTACCGATTACTAACCCAGGCAACTCCGATTCAGCTAACCTCGATGCTTTGGTAGAGATGTTGGTTTTGTCAGGAAGAACCGTACCGCATGCGTTAATGATGTTGGTGCCTGAGGCTTGGCAAGACAATAAATTAATGGATCCACATCGTAAAGCATTTTACAAATACAATGCTTCTATGATGGAACCATGGGACGGGCCGGCAGCATTGGTCTTTACCGATGGCTTGCGCATTGGTGCTACATTAGATAGAAATGGCCTTCGTCCGTTGCGTTATTTTATTACACGCAGTGGTAGGATCATCATGTCATCTGAGGCAGGGGCACTTCCCATCGATCCTAAAGATGTTTTGGAAAAGGGCCGCATCACGCCAGGCAAAATGATCATGGCCGATTTGTCGCAAGGCAAAGTGATGTTTGACGATGAAGTGAAGCGCACGGTTTATGAGAGCAAACCGTATTATAATTGGATCATCCAAAACCGTTTGAAACTTCGCCTGGAGCCAGAACCCAATGCTTGTGAAGTGAAGTATGACACGGCCACGTTGGTGCAGCGTCAAAATGCTTACGGCTATACACGTGAAGATTTAAAAATCATTCTTACGCCTATGGCGGAGAAAGGATATGAAGCGCTCGGCTCTATGGGTGACGATACACCGATAGCGGTGTTATCGAAAGAGAGCAGACACTTATCAAATTATTTCAAGCAACTGTTTGCTCAGGTAAGTAACCCACCCATCGATCCGATTCGTGAGCGTTTGGTAATGTCATTGTTTACACGTGTGGGTGAAAGTTTGAATGTGTTGGAAGAGACACCTCAACACACACGTCAGATCCATATTTCACAACCCGTTCTTTCCGCTGCTGACCTTGAGAAACTCAAGCACATGCAAGATGAAAATTTTGATTTTGCCGTGATCAATTGTGTGTTCAAAGCAGATGGAAAACCGGGTCGCCTTGAAGAAAGCATTGAGAAAATTTGTCAGGATGCGGAAGCTGCTGTGCGTGATGGCAAGAAAATAATTATTCTTTCGGATAAGAATATCAATCATGAGTATGCGCCCATCCCAACGTTGATGGCAACCGGCGCCGTTCACCATTATTTAATTCAAAAAAGAATACGCACACAGGCAGGTATAGTTGTGGAGGCAGGCGATGTGTGGGAAGTGCATCACTTTGCTACGATCATCGGTTATGGTGCAAGTGCCATACATCCTTACATGGCGATTGAAACGCTACATACGCTCAATGCAAATGATTTGCTGGCCAAAAAACTTACTGAAGATGAACTATTGACCAACTACCGAAAGGCTATTGGAAATGGTTTATTAAAAGTAATGTCGAAGATGGGCATCAGCACACTTCAGTCATATCAATCTGCACAGATCTTTGAAGCAGTAGGATTGGGAAGTGAAGTGATCGACAGATGTTTCAAAGGAAGCATTAGTCGCATCGAAGGTCTTTCGTTTGATGATATCGCACATGAGGTTATGGTTCGCCATACGATGGCGTATGAATATGGTGCAAGCTCACTTCAGGTAGGCGGTATTTATCAATGGAAACGTAAGGGTGAAAAACATTTATTCAACCC
>JBBRKB010000433.1:0-3427 GCA_038218385.1 Cytophagales bacterium
TAATGTTTCATCCAGCAACCCACGTTGTTTTAAATCCATGATGAGTGCAGCAGAGGCCTGATCTACATCTTTCGCCTGCCCTGCCATTTCATTGGGAAGGTTGCCGTGTTGATCCCATCCCTGATGGTACAACTGCACAAAGCGTACACCGCTTTCAGATAATTTTCGCGCTAACAAACAATTTGCTGCGTATGTTCCCGGCACAAGACACTCGGGGCCATACATTCTGACTATATCATCAGGTTCTTTTGAAAGATCCGTTACTTCAGGCACGGCAGTTTGCATGCGATAAGCTAATTCATATTGCTGAATGCGGGTGTTGATTTCAGGATCACCAAACTCCTGATAGGCCATAGTGTTTAGTTCCGAAAGTTTATCCAACATTTCCCTTCGGTCACGCTGCTCCATTCCGTTCGGATCATTCAAATACAACACGGGCGATTCGCCACTACTAAATTGTACGCCTTGATGTATCGAATCTAAAAAACCATTCGACCATAATTTTGAATATACACCTTGTCCATTTCCTTTACCTCTCGATAGTAGAACGCAGAATGCTGGAAGGTTTTTATTCTCACTACCCAAACCATAACTGAGCCATGAGCCCATGCTTGGCCTATTGCCAACCTGTGCACCAGATTGAAAAAATGTTAGTGCCGGATCGTGATTGATAGCTTCTGTGTGCATGGAGCGGATGATGCAAAGTTCATCAACAATTTTGGCAGTATGCGGAAAGAGATCACTTATGTAAGCTTGTGATTTTCCGTAAGGTTTAAAATCATAATAAGACCCAACAAGTGGAAACGATTTTTGCCCGGATGTCATACCTGTAAGTCGTTGTCCTTTACGTATCGATTCAGGAAGTTCCTGACCCATCATAGAGCGCAGGGTAGGCTTGTAATCAAACGACTCAAGCTGTGATGGTGCACCATTTTGAAAAAGATAAATTACCCTTTTGGCTTTCGGTGCAAAATGAGGAAGCCCGGGAATAGCAGCATCCAACTCATCTGTTTTTCCGGAAAACAAATCCGGAATCAACAAAGAGCCCAATGCCATACTTCCAACGCCAAGGCTCAATCGCGAAAGAAATTTTCGTCTGTTGGAATTGAGTCCGTGTTCAACTACTTCTTTCTCCATGTTGTCAGGATTTTACAATGGTTTCTTCTAAATTATAAATCATACTTATCACCTGCATGAGCGCTGCTTGTTGAATGGGATCAATACCCTCCGCATGAGGATACTCACCCACTGCCAAAAGTGCAAGTGCCTTGTCTTTTGTTAAAGACTTTAGCTGGCCTTGATAATAATTTTCAATTACCGAAAGTTCATCTTCCTTTGCATGTCGGCTCACAATCAATCGAAAGGCGTTTTCAATTCGTTTCCTTGCATCAGATTGTTCCTGTATTAATTTGCCTGACAACACCCGAGAAGCTTCCAACACCATTGGATCGTTCATCATTAGCAGCGCCTGCAAAGGTGTGTTTGTGCGGAGGCGTTTCACCTCGCATTGATCGCGGTTGCTGGCATCGAATATGATCATCGATGGCGGTGGTGCAGTCAATTTAATAAAGGTATAAATACCACGTCTGTATAAATCCGTTCCATGATCTTGCCGATAGGTAGCCAGTGCACCTCGGCCAGAGGTGGCACTCTCCCAAATTCCTTTTGGCATATAGGGTTTCACACTCGGCCCACCAATACTATTATTCAACAATCCACTAGACGCGAGCACAACATCACGGATGGACTCCGCTGCTAATCGAATGCGTGGCGCATGTGATAAATAAATATTCTCTGGATCCTTCTTTATTTTCTTTTCCGATGCCACAGCGGATTGCCTGTACGTGGCAGACATGACAATCTGTTTTACAAAACGTTTTACATCCCAGCCATTTCGCATAAAATCAACAGCAAGCCAATCGAGTAGTTCAGGATGTGTTGGAAGTTCGCCTTGCATACCAAAGTCGCCCGAGGTCTTCACAATGCCTCGGCCAAAAAATTCTTGCCACATCTGGTTTACAAACACGCGCGTAGTCAGTGGGTTCAAATTACTCACTGTCCATTGGGCAAGACCAAGCCTGTTCTGTGGAAGGGCTCCATCAAATGTCAAAATGGATTTAGGAGTACCCGGGTGAACTTCATCTGTAGGCGCATCATAAACCCCTCGGTTCAATACATAGGTTTTGCGTAGCGTATCACGATCGCCCATTACAGACACCATTAATGTTGTGGTGTCTGATTTATCTTTTTTGTTAATGAACGTAAGTATCTCTTTGGTCTCCTCGTCACTAATGTATAAGATAGGATGTTTCGCCAGACGCGATTGGGAAATATCACCTTCGTATCCTACTTCTCGCGTATTATTAAAAAAAGCGAAGAGTGAATAGAAATCTTTTTGTGCAATAGGATCATACTTGTGGTCATGGCACTTTGCACATTCCACGGTCATTCCGAGAATGCCTTTTCCAAAAGTGATAGTCTTGTCCGTAACATATTCGATTCGGTATTCTTCATCTATCACCCCACCCTCTTCCGTGTATTTATGATTTCGGTTAAAAGCTGTTGCCAGAATTTGTTCCTTCGTTGGATAGGGAAGCAAATCACCAGCAAGCTGCCAGGTAAGAAATTTATCATACGAAAGATTTGTATTAAAGGCATGGATGACCCAATCACGCCACGGCCATTGTCCGCGAACATTATCATCCTGATAGCCATACGAATCGGCATAGCGAGCCACATCCAACCAATGCCTTGCCATGCGTTCGCCATAGGCGGGATTTTTTAATAATTCATCAACAATTTTCTCATAGGCATTTTCTGAATCATCTTCCAAAAAGGTATTCATCATCTGCATACTTGGTGGAAGCCCAGTCAGGTCAAGGCTTGCGCGTCTTAGTAAATGTTCTTTGTCAGCTTCGGTATTGGGCTCAAGGGATTTTTCCTCCAGCTTCTCCAAAACAAAATAATCAATGTCATTTTTGGGCCATGAACTATTGTCAACATCTGGGCGACCTGAAAGTACGGGAGGATTAAACGCCCAATGTTGCTCATAAGCAGCACCTTGTTCGATCCATTTTTTTAATATGGCCACTTCGCGCAACGTTAGTTTAAGATTTGAATCCATGGGCGGCATCAGTTGTGTGCTGTCTTCAGCAGCAATGCGTTGATAGACCATTGACTCTTTTGTGTTATGCGGAATGAGCGCAAAAAATCCAGGATTCTCTTTTAATTCTTTGAATGCACTATCGGCAATATCTAGTCGCAGCCCTGCTTCCCGCTTGTTGGCATCAGGCCCATGACAGGCAAAACATTTATCGGACAATATGGGACGGACATGAAAATTGTAGCTGATTTTTTCAGGAATTTTCTCCTCACCCTCCGTACAGGAAAAAATTGTTATCGTGATTAAGGAAACAAAAATGCATTG
>JBBRKB010000434.1:0-3424 GCA_038218385.1 Cytophagales bacterium
TATGGACTTAGTAGCCTCAAAGAAAAAAGCGTTGTCCAATGCAAGAGGTGAGCTTGCTGCCAGCATTCAAACTACTGTGAAGGGTGTTACTGATAATTACCTCAACTCACGCGAGATGAACAACAAGGAGGAAGTAGAGGAACGCTTCGAGCAATTGAACCGTGAAATTGTAAACCAAAAACTTGCTGGTATTAAAACCATCTGCGAAAAACAAGTGAAGACCGCTGATGGTACCTACAAAACCTACATTGCTATTGAATTGTCAGCCGATGATCTGGTGGCTACTTATAACGAGCGTCTGTCAAAAGACGAGCGTCTAAAGATTGATTACGATTACGAAAAATTCAAAGACACATTTAATCAGGAGATGGAGAAGTTTTCAAACTAACCATACCTTGATATACCAAACAAAAAAGCCCTGCAACTTGCAGGGCTTTTTTGTTCATAGTCTGAATAAAAAACTGAAAACAGAATGGGATAACAGTTTCTTCTTATTTCATTATCTTTGTTTCATCATCAACTCACACGGGTATGACAGATATTCAATTATTAACAGAAATAAGTACTTTACCAGCCAATCTAAAACAACAGGTTTCTGATTTTGTTGCCTTTTTAAAAAGCCAAAAGAAAAAAGTGAAAATCACAGAAAGAAAATTCGGATATGCCAAAGGCTTCTTTAAAATGACAGATGATTTTGAGAAACCGCTGCCAGATTTCAAAGAATATATGTAGATGAGTTTTCTCCTAGACACACATACATTCATTTGGTTTATGGATGGTGATAGTGCTCTTTCCTCAAAAGGAAGGCAAGCCATTGAGGATATCAATAACAAGTGTTTTCTGAGTATTGCCAGTATTTGGGAGATTGCAATTAAATCAAGCCTGGGTAACTTGAAATTGTCTTCCGAATTTAATATGATAATTGATTTTCTTGATAACAATGATATCGAGTTGCTTCCTATTTCCTTTGAGCACCTGCAAAATTTACTAACGCTCGAGTACCATCATCGCGACCCGTTTGATCGGATAATCATTGCGCAGGCCATTGCTGAAGACTTAACCATCATTTCAAAAGATGAAATATTATCAGCTTACAAATGCCGATATTTTTGGTGATGTTATAGTATAAAAATTTTCAGTCATAAAAACCACTGGATTGGTTAATCACCAGCTTCCACCTGATCCACCTCCACCAAAGCCCCCACCTCCGAAGCCCCCAAAGCCGCCTCCGCCTCCACCACCACTTCCGCCGCCCCATCCGGAATTATTTCCGCCACGGCCACCGCCCATGCTGCTCATCAGCCATAGGGCAGTCCAAAAACCTACCCCTTTACTTCCCATGTGGTTTCTACGGGCACGACCAACAGATGATAGAATTGGAAAAACGATGATGGCCAGTATAAATAACAATCCAAAAATACTGTTGCGTCCTTTCCCTTTTTTGCCAGAGGCGAATTCCTCATTCGTATATTCGCCAGAGGCAAGTTTCATGATGGCAGTTGTTGCCTGATCCAGGCCGGCATAGAAATTTCCACTTTTAAAATTTGGACTCATAAAATCCTGCCTGATCCTCCGTGTTGATGCATCGGTGATCGCCCCTTCCATTCCATATCCTGTGACAATGGCCGCTTTGCGATCGTTGATTGACACCAATACTACAATGCCATTGTTTTTGCCTTTTTGTCCTACACCCCAGGTTTGTCCAATGCGATAGGCAAAGTCCACAACTTCATAACCACCTAATTCAGGAACGGTAACAATGACGATTTGAGTGGAGGTGCTGTCGTTGTAGCTACGCAGTTTCTGTTCCAGCGTAGCGGCTTCATTTCCACTTAAGACATTTGCCAAATCATTGACAAGTTTTGGTGGATTGGGTCGCTCAGGAATTTGTGCCTGAATAAATGTGGACGAGAGGAGGAATAAAAATACAATACGTAAATGCTTCATGAATTAGTTGTTGCCAAATGTGATGTCGTCAGGAAGTTCATTGATGTCTCCGGATTGATACGGAAAATGTTTCCCTAGTTGTTCGCCTGCCATGAGAATGCCTTCACTTAAACCATCTGTAAATTTCCCTTCACGGAACAAGCCTTGCATGTGGTTCTTTATCGTCTCCCAAAAATCGTCAGATACTTTGTCATCGATTCCTTTGTCACCCAGAATAGCAAACTTTCGATCATTCACAGCCAGATAAAAAAGAACACCATTACGCAATTCTGTTTTGCTCATGCCGAGAATATTGAAAATCTTTGTTGCCCTATCGAGCGCAAGGGTCTTGCAGCGGTTCTCAATGTACACGCGCACTTCACCCGAAGTATTTTTCTCGGCCTGCTTCACAGATGACACGATCTGTTCCTGCTGATCTGGTGAAAAGAATTCTTTCGCCATAATTAAAATTTCACTTCAGGTACTCTGTCTGCACCTTGTGTTGCTTCGAAGTATCCTTTCTTCTCAAACCCATACATGCCTGCCAACATGTTTTGAGGGAACCCCCTAACGTAGGTATTAAAATCTTTTGTGACGTCATTAAATTTTTGACGCTCTACAGCAATTCTATTTTCTGTTCCTTCCAATTGACTTTGAAGGTCAAGGAAATTTTGGTTGGCTTTTAGGTCAGGATATTTCTCAACCGAAACAAGCAATCTACCAAGTGCAGAGGAGAGCCCGTTTTGAGCGGATTGAAATTGTGCAATACTTTCAGGGCTTAAGTTTGACGGGTCGATAGTGACTGATGTTGCTTTTGCCCGCGCTTCGATAACACGTGTGAGGGTCTCCTGTTCATGTTCGGCATACCCTTTCACGGTGTTTACCAGATTAGGAATGAGGTCAGCCCGGCGTTGGTAAACGTTTTCAACCTGTGCCCATTGTGACGTTACCACTTCTTCTTTTCCCACCATGGTGTTATAGCTGCCTGCAAATGTGCTGTAAAGAATGATTCCGATGAGGAGCACCACACCGACAATTACTAATGTTCTTATTAATCCCTTGCTCATGTTGTTGTTATCTAAGTTTTTTTGAATGATTACGATTGTTGACCCTTTAAGGTTTGTCAAAGTTAGCAACTCGCGTTGCTCCGGAAATTGATTGGCGAATTATTTTTTTAAATACCTCTAATACAGACGTTGTCGGTCAAATTTTATTTTCTGTCATCTTTGGGAGGCAACCATCACAGGCTAATGGCATGACAAAAATCAGGTTCCTTTATGCCCTAGAGGTTAATTTATGATTTTCATCAATCTCCCCTAAGCGTACCGTTGTTTTAAAAAAAAAATGCTTTATTTTAGTGATCGTTAAAAAATACCAAGCTACAGACAGATGTAGACTTGATAACAACAAAACTTAATCCGATGAAAAAAATTCTTGTTCCTACAGATTTTTCAAAGCCTACCAACATTACAATAGAAGTAGCCACAAGCATTGCGCG
>JBBRKB010000435.1:0-3421 GCA_038218385.1 Cytophagales bacterium
AGCAAAGTGCAACTATTTCATTTATCGATAACGGCATTGGCATTCCCAATGAGATTACCCGTGATATTTTTAATATGTTTTACCGGGGCACAGAAAAAAGCAATGGTGCAGGACTAGGATTGTACATTGTAAAAGAAACACTTGATAAACTTAAAGGTAGCATTAAAGTATCGTCAATTATGGGAGAGGGATCTACGTTTACTGTAACAGTGCCCAATAGAAAATATCGAAATGAAGGTATTTTAATCAATCAAAGTTAATCTTGAATTTTGGTTTAGAATCCATATTGTGCCTTGGTGGTCGTTCGTTCATCGATAAAATTTACTTAAGCTGGCCGTTAACTATCTTATTTAGGTAATTTTAACATCCACCACCGGTAGATGTTCGGCCTATGCGTGTTTTCGTTGTTCTTGCTTTTTTATTGGGATCCCATTATTTAAATGGTCAGGATGTTTTCATAAGCCCTCGTATTGATAGTTTAAATCATGCGCTTAAAGAAACTACGTCTGCTGCGTTGGGACTTTGACGAAAAATAATTTTTCCTTAGTCAGTGTAATAGTTTCAGCTACTCATACTTCAAAGCTTGCACCGGATTCATGATGGCGGATTGCCAGCTCTTTACACTTACCGTTAACATGGCAGTGAGAAAACAAAGTACACCAGCACTTATAAAGATCCAGATGCTTAACGGAATTCGGTAAGCAAATTGCGAAAGCCATTCATCCACCAGCATCAAAGCAACGGGGCAGGCAATGATAAATGCAATCACTATTAACTTAAGATAATCCGTTGAAAGCAAACGCACCAATTGAAACGTAGACGAGCCGAGAACTTTACGAACACCAATTTCTTTTGTTCGCGCCGCAGTCATGTATGCAGTTAGTCCAAAGAGTCCGAGGCTGGCAATAAAAATGGCTACTCCAGAAAAAATTGTAAACACCTTTCCGAACTGATCATCGTTTTTGTATTGTGCATTAAAGTACTCATCGAGGAAAAAATAATCAAAAGGATTTTGCGGATAGAGTGTTGACCATACGTGTTCAATTCCTGCGATAGACGCCTTCACATCTTTACTGTTCACTTTGAACGAATAGTATTCTCCTGCCCAAGGTGCGTAGACATATTTTTTTAATGTAAACACAATCGGCTCAACTTTTTTCCGAAGCGATTGTTGGTTGAAGTCTTTAACAACGCCAATCACGGTCTTGGGAAGTTGTTGATCATTTTCATGCCACAGAATAGTTTGGTCAAGCGCCAATGAAGCATCTGAATAACCTAGTTCTCTTGCAGCCGTTTCGTTAATGATTATCGCATCCCTCCAAGTGGAAGTACCATCAGGATAATTTTTACCTGCCGAGAATGTCGCTCCAAACAAGTCGAAGAAATTCTCATCAACAGCAACAATGGAACAGCCAATGGAATTTTGTGGATCATCCTTACGTGAATAACTTCTTCCCCAATGCAACTCCTCTCCCGGAATGGAAGATGATATTGCAAAAGAAGATACTCCAGAAATCATTTTTGTTTCATTGGCAAAAAATGAAAGGGTTGATTGATACGTACTGTCTTTTACAGCAGGACCTTTAACCACAAGGGTTTGCTCAAGGTTAAGGCCCAGTTCCTGATCACGCATGAAAGTCAGTTGGCGAAATACAGTGATGGTGCCAATAATCAAAACAATAGAGGCAGCAAACTGAAAAACAATTAATGCCTTGTTCAAATTTAAACTGATGGCTGACCTTGATATTTTTGCTTTCAATATTGACACGGGATTCAATCGCGAAATGAAAATGGCTGGGTATAAACCTGAACACAATGTGCCGGCGATAAAAATAGCTACTAATGTTAAACCACTCTCCCACCCGAATGCAATTACATCAGGAATTCCAATGAGAGCCTTAAGGATGGGTAAACTTTGCTTGAATAATTGCAATGGAAATACCAACCGCTACTAAATTAATGATGGCAGAATCGGTTATCAACTGAGCAATAAGTTGCATCCGACTTGATCCGTTAATTTTGCGGATGCTGATCTCTTTACTATTTCCGGATGACCGCGCAATGGAAAAGTTTATGTAATTGATCCACGCAATGACCAAAATAAAAATAGCAATGATAGAAACGAACATTACCGTTCTCGAGTCACCGTTCACTTCAAGTTCTCCCCACAGCTTCGACTCCAGATGAATGGACTGGATAGGCTGCAACAAGAATTCCATCCGGTATCCGTTAGCTGCACTCTCCGTAATATATTTACCAATGTGTTTATCCAAAAGATCGATGATTTTTGATTGCACTGTTTCTCCGTCAACTCCTGGTTGCACCTGTACGTACGTGTAGAAGTTTCCCCAATCCCAATCCTGATCGAGATTAAAGCCCAGTGTAGGGAATGAAACGATAAAGTCAGAATGAAAATGTGAGTTAAGGGGAACATCCTCGAAGACTCCGGTAACCATGATTTCCTTAGCGCCACTTTCTCCCCTATGAAAGGTTAATGTTTTACCGAGTGGATCTTCTGTTCCAAAATATTTTTCAGCAATTGATTTTGAAAGAGCAACCTGATCGGTTCTTGCCAGTGCTGTTTCTGCTGAGCCCGAAATCATCTTGTATGAGAACATGGACAGAAAACCGTCATCAGCAAAATAGATTTTACTTTCACGGAATTTTTTATTCTCATGTTGCATAACAGGATCTGCCATGAAAGGACCCGTATGTGCCAGCCTTACAGCAGACTTTACTTCGGGGATATCTTGCTTCATAGCAGGTGCGAGAGCGGGAACAACCTGTGCAGATTTTCCTGTTTCTACATTGTTCTCAAATCCACGGTAGGTAACTCTGTATACATCTGGTGAGCGGAAATTATCGAAGCTCCTTTCATATCCTACATACAACAAAATAATCGTACACGAAACGGTGGCAAGTGAAAGCCCTGCTATGCTGAGAACAGAAAAAGATAATTCCTTCCAAATTTTTCGTAGTGATATTTTTATGAAAGTAACGATCATACATTGTAGGGTTTGGTATCTGCTGATGTTCACCTTCACAAATGTGCCAAAATGAAAATCTTCTAAATTTAACAGAATACCCTCATCAATGGTAAAGGTAATGACCGATATTGATCAGGAGAGTGCGGTATCAGACACTATTTGCTTGCAGAGATTGCAATCAGGCTAAAACTATAAAATTCTTTTACATCTTTGTACTCATCCGCACAAAAAAATGTACGGTTCACCTGAAGACGCGTTAAGATATGAATCTGGTTTCCGATAATAGCGATCGTATGGGTCGTTCCCAAAAATTACTTTCCGCTTCATGATTGAAATATAGTAGTCGAATTCCATTTTATAAATAACTGCTAACGCATTGGTTGTAAAGATAAAAGAATGAAACCCCATTCTTTCATAGCTGCTGTAAGACCTCG
>JBBRKB010000436.1:0-3402 GCA_038218385.1 Cytophagales bacterium
GAAAAATCAGTATAGCCATTGCCTAATGTTTTAGCCTGGTCTAATTTCATTTTCTTTTTTATTCCATACAGCCCAGAGGCAAGGGAAGCGGCCATCGCCAAATAAGGGTTTGCATCCGAACCAATCACACGCGTTTCAAGACGGCAGGCCTTATTGCTATCGGACAACACGCGAAGTGCTACCGTCCGGTTGTCAACAGCCCAAGTCAATGTTGTTGGCGCCCAAGTACCTTCTACCAATCGTTTATAACTATTGATGGTAGGCGCATACATGGGAAGGACATGTGGCAAGCAATACAGTTGCCCTGCTACATACGACTTCATCAAGTCGCTCATGTGATCCTTATCCTTTTCAGAATAAAATAAATTCTTCTTTCCTGTTTTGTCCCACAAGCTTTGATGCACATGTCCGCCGCAGCCCGGCAGGTTCTCACTTACCTTCGCCATGAACGTAGCCATGATACCATGCTTGTAAGCAATCTCTTTCACGGATGATTTAAAGAGAACCGCTCGGTCGGCAGATTCAAGTAACGAAGCATAGTGTATGGCAGCCTCCAAAACTCCCGGCCCTGTCTCCGTATGCAAGCCTTCCAACGGAACATCAAATTTCCTTAGCAGCTCAAACAGATCTGTAAAAAAAAGATTTTGCAATGTGCTTCTTAAAATAGAGTAACCAAACATGCCGGGCGTAAGTGGTGTGAGGTTATGAAAATTTTTATCGTTAGCACTTTGTGGTGTTTCAGCAAAATTAAACCACTCAAACTCTTGTGAAAAGATGGGCGAGTATCCCATATCTTTCGCATCGGCAATTATTTTTTTTGCTAATTGTCTAGGGCAAACATGAGAAGGCTTGCCATCTTTTTGTATAAACTCTCCAAGAAAAAACGGCAGGTCATTCTCCCACGGAATTTTTCGAAAGGTGTTGATATCAAGTCGCGCAGGTGTATCCGGATAACCGGTATGGGTTCCGGTGAAGGTAACGTTGTCGTAAGTTTTATCATTGGCATCCCATCCAAAGATTACATCACAAAATCCTGCTTCGCTATCAATGATGGATAGAAATTTTTCTGTTGAAATATATTTTCCGCGCAGTATGCCATCAATATCCGTGAAGGCAATCTTTACCTTTTTGGCAGGATGTTGAATTACATAATCAAGTATTGCTTTTCTAGTCATGCCCTTTATTTTTTTGAAGTCTTCCTGTTCCACAATTTAAATATCACGAATGTAACTGTCATCAACGAAAGATACAGGATACCAAGTTTACTATTAAAAATAAATAATGCAATAAGGGAAACCAAGGCTATCACCAAAGCAATGATGGGAACAACCGGATAAAGCGGAACTTTAAAAGGACGTTCAAGATCGGGTTCCTTCTTTCGTAATTGTATTAGGGCAATCATTGAGATAGCATACAACGTTAACGCACCAAAAACAGAAATCGTGATGATTTCACTTGTCTTACCTGATAGCAAAGCAATTATTCCAAAGCCCATATTAACAAGCAAAGCATTGGCAGGTGTTTGAAACTTTTTATGAACTTTCCCCATGAAGGCGGGGGCAAAACCAACTCGACCAAATTCAAAGGTTGATCTACCCGAAGCCAACATTAGTCCGTGGAACGAAGCTACAAGTCCGAACAGGCCTACCGTAATAAGAAGATGATAAAGGAACCCACTGTCACCTACAATGTAACTCAGTGCCAGGGGTAACGGAGAATCTGACGCGCTGCCATCCTCTCCATATACTATGGCTTCCCAACCACCAACGCCAACAGCGCTTAAAAAAGTAAGCACACAAAGGAACACCAATGTTGCAATGGCCGATCCAAAGCCAACTAAGATTGTACGTTTAGGATTTATCGTTTCTTCTGCCACGTTGGCCACACCTTCAATTCCTAAGAAGAACCAAATGGCAAAAGGTATGGCTGCAAATATTCCTGACCAACCATTGGGAAGTGCATTGTGCGTGAGGCTGGCGGTTTCAAAATGAGGTAATGTTATTCCACAAAACAAAAGCAGTTCACCAACCGCAAATATGGTGATGATCAATTCAAAAGTTGCTGCGGCACGAACACCATAAATATTCAATGCTGTAAAGATTACATACACGACCATGGCCACACTAAGAATGTGGATCTCTGGAAAAAATAAATTGAAATACGCACCGATGGCAAACGCGATAGCCGGTGGAGCAAAAATGAATTCAATGTTTTGCGCCATGCCTGCAATGAACCCAATGTCGCGACCTAATGCGCGCTCAGCATAATCAAAGACACCACCTGCTTTGGGAATGGCACAAGCAAGTTCTGTATAGCTGAAGGTAAACGTTACATATAATATGATGATAAAAATTGTAGCGATAGCCAACCCCAACGTTCCACCTTGTTCAAGGCCAAGGTTCCAACCGAAGTACATGCCTGAGATAACGTACCCCACACCAAGACCCCACACAAGAAGTGGGCTTAGGGTGCGTTTGAGTTCAGTGGGTGCGTTTGAATTTGTCACGGTTTAATATAATAATTGGATATCAATAAACCATTTGTAATAAAGGCTCGCGTCAAAGTATCTGCCGCTATCTCTACTTCAGATGATTAAAAAACAAAAACATGATAGGCGACCCCGCGCGCAGGAATAGTGCTGCGTTAGCTTTGCAAGGAAACATTTTTGTAGAGATAAGGCTTTGTGCCCTCAAAAAGTTAAGATTATTTGGATTAATTCTAAACAAGCTTTAGAATTGTGCCTTATTTATAATCTATCTAAACATGAAACTAACATGAAAATCTTAAATCCCTTAAAATTAGCCATTATAGCCATTTTCGCCCTTGTTTTTACGGCTTGCGATAACAATGAAGTTAATCCGCTAGTTGTTGGTGATTATGATGGAACTAACTTTTCGACCCACGCCTCCACTGAGCTAGCCATTGGCCAACAGCTAGCCGCACTGACAGCGGAAGCGAAGAAAGGCCGAGCCAACGGCACCGTTGTTAGCGAAGAAACGCTTAACAATCTTTTCACAATAGGCTCACCCAGTTTAAAATCAACAGCAACATCTTACTTTGCTGGAAAGCTCGAAGGCAATACCGGTTTTATGGCTGAGCTTGCTAATGCCAGCGGTGGGACGTATACGCCTGGAACTCCTAGCGGAAATGGCGGCACGTATGGTGGTTTCCTCTTCGATGAGAACGGGTTGGAAATGGAGCAGCTCATTGAGAAGGGTCAATTCGGTTCAGTTCTTTACAATCATGCTGTCAAATTGTTGTCCGGAACGTTAACACCGGAGTCTACTGACAAAGTAGTAGCTATATTCGGAGCAAACCCAACTTTCCCAAACAGTAATGATGCTTCAAAGCACCAGAGCCCGGATAAATTCGCTGCGGTTTATGCTGCACGCAGAGATAAAA
>JBBRKB010000437.1:0-3381 GCA_038218385.1 Cytophagales bacterium
GAGTGTTTTTTTCATAGGTTAAAACGCTAATTTAATTCAACGGCTAATAACGCAAATATTTCTGATCTTATGTTCGTCTTCCCTGGCTATTTCTGCACCCATTTTTTGAGCCCTGCGGTGATGTGCGGCGGGTTTGTGACAGAGGTCGCCACATAAATACTGAGGAAAGATTCGAAGCTCTAAATGATCTACTTCTCAATTAAGAATACCATCCAACCAATGAATAACGTTAAGCAGGAACTGAGCATTTTGAAAAGCACTTTTTTGATTCATCCCTACTTTATTTTCGCCTTGAATTTGTGCAGTAAACATGGCCGCTTCACCAAAGATAACAATCCGACCTTTGTCAAAATTCACGTACGCTCCTTGTACAAAATTTTCAGCTGAAATAGTAGGTGTATCCCTTTTAAATTGCCAAGCAGTTTCGGGCATCCTTAGCTGATACTTCGAATTAAGAATTATAATGGGATGAGCACTGCTCGGAATTTCAAAAGCCTGACCGGTAAAACTTTGCAGAGATGTAATTGTTTCACCTCCATTTCTTCCCTTAGTAAGTACATTTTCGATAAGCCCATTTCCGGGTGAAAATATATCTTTACCCTTTTTCTTCTTCATGGCAAATCCATTGTAAAATTTAAAACCAAAGGATGCCGCTAACTTTTCGGCTGCGCCAGGAAAGGGCATGTGATCAGCAATTAAAAAAAGACATCCACCCTCTTTCACCCATTTATCAACAGCCTCAATTTCAGCATCAGTAAACGCAGATGTATTCGGCAATGTCCATTGCTCAGCATTAGAAGCATGCAAAGCATTCGCTATTACCAGAATTTTTCCCTTACTCAGTTGTTCCTTTGTAAAGGGTTCTGAAGAAATATCTATAACGTAACCATCTTTCTCAAGAACTTGGCAAAGGCCTTGAACCTTCCACCTAAGGTGTGAAAATTACTATGGGCTTCATCTATTAAAACGACTGAACCCTGTCCATGTTCATAGGCGGGATTTAAAATTAATGGATTATATAAAGTGTCTGCAACTTGCTGAGCAACCCCCGACAACGATGTCAACATTAAAAATAATGCAATTATAAATGGACTTGCTTTATGCATATACTAAATTCAACATATCCGTTTTCATAAACAAAAAAAGTTTAGTGAAACGCATTTCACTAAACTTGTACGTATTGATAGTTAGTGGCGCCAGGCACATACCACCAACTATTTTTCAGTAATATGCCTCAATAAAAAGCCCACGGTTTAAACCATGGGCTTTTTAGTTTATAAGCCAATTCCAATTTTAACCCCGATCTTAGGATAAATCCCTTTATAAGCGGGGTCAAAAAGGGAAGGATAATCA
Organism: Cytophagales bacterium; assembly: GCA_038218385.1. GTDB lineage: Bacteria > Bacteroidota > Bacteroidia > Cytophagales > Cyclobacteriaceae > JBBRKB01. Next base: position 1,354 of record JBBRKB010000437.1, read on the forward strand.
ACCTCTACTTTCCCATCGGTATATGCAGGAATACCGACTGCACCACCTATGAACATATCCAATACCAACACTTGCCATATTGTTTTTTGAAGTCCAATAGTGAACGATGGGCTAAACCCCCATAGTTTAATTTCGGTATAATCATTGTAGCCTCCATTATAATAATTTTGTTGTTCTGTTTTATAATAGCCAGCTTTAAAGCCTACAGAATAGTAAACCCCCATATAGTATTTTCGCGTGATTTTGTCTGTCAACTTCATGGGTACAAAATATTTTCGATAGGCTATCTCGCCATATCCACCTGAATAATTTTCGTATGTAATGCTGCCACTTGTCCTTAATCCCAAATCCAAATTAAAACTCCGAGAGAAAGAAGGATTGAAGGTTTCAATACCGACTTGAAAGGTACTGACGAAAAATGCTTGAGGATAAATTTTAATAAGAGCCTTGGGCATTTTAAAATCATCATTCGCTTCTTGTGCTTTTGCTGAAAAGCAAAGTGCGAGAAGAACTAATAAGGGGAGTGTTTTTTTCATAGGTTAAAACGTTAATTTAATTTAACGGCTAATAACGCAAATATTTCTGATCTTATTGTTCGTCTTTCCAAGCTATTTCGCTCTTGCCTTTGTTAGTGTTGTACGTAGGACTTGCAGAGGTCACCAACAATCATAATGAATCTCGATAGCACACAACCTTCCTCCTCATGATTCTTCCCGTTTGAAAGTTCAAAACCTTTTTGATTGAAAAAAAGAAAAATAATTCTTGGTGGAATAATTTGTTTTTGTACCTCGTCACTGTATTAGTTATGTAGTACACTAAAACGGTAGCCAAATGATCAATATTCAAACACTGGATTTTGCCTATAGAAAGCAACGGTCCCTTTTTGACACGCTCTCCCTTTCCCTCAAACCGGGCAGCATTACGGGTTTGTTGGGGAAAAATGGAGCAGGAAAAACAACCTTATTGAAATTGATTGCTGGATTGCTTTATCCTCGCTCCGGCGTGATTGAAGTAAACGGCTTTCACCCAAAGAACCGTGAACCCTCTTTTCTTTCTGAAATATTTCTGGTTCCCGAGGAATTTTATCTCCCTTCCATTTCCATCACCACTTATATTAAAGCGAACAGCATTTTCTACCCGCGCTTTGATCATGATCTTATGCAGAAGTTATTAATTGAGTTTGAGTTGGCAATGGATAATAGTATTCATAGGCTTTCATACGGACAGAAGAAGAAGTTTATAGTATCATTTGCTTTAGCCACCAAATGCCGCGTCCTCATTTTAGATGAACCCACTAACGGATTGGACATTCCATCAAAATCAATATTTAGAAAAGTGATGGCAGGCAACCTGGATGAAGATCAACTGGTATTGATCTCCACGCACCAGGTGAAAGACGTTGAAAATCTGATTGACAACATTGTGATGTGGCCGATGGCAAGGTGATTCTACAAAAAGACATGTTAGATATCGCTTCACAATTGCATTTTGAAAACACAACCTCTGCTGATGATGAGAAAGTTTTGTACAGCGAAATAAGTCCGGGAGGATATAAAATTATAAAGAGTCAACACAATGGGAGTTCTGCTGTCGATATAGAATTATTATTTAACGCCGTATCAAAAGGCACTAAACTGTTTAACCATGAATAACACTTTTAACATCCATCGGTTTGGTGCCTTGATCAGGCAGGGAGTAATTCATGATTATAAAATGTATCTGGTTTCCTTGATTGGTTTTTGTGGTTCACTCTTTATAGTATTATTCGTCATTCATGTGTTCAACGGTACCATAAATTTTCGCGAGAGCAATGTTGAGGCGCTTTACATGTTCGTATTTTTTATCGCTGGATTGCTACATGCTGGTCATGCTTTTGCGGGTTTCAGGTCGAAAGAAAAAAGTATTGCGTACTTAATGAATCCGGCCTCACGTGTTGAAAAATTCTTATGGGAATACCTTTGTAGAATTGTCGCCCTTATTTTGATCATCCCAGTTATATTCTGGTTGGTATACAATATGGAGTGTTTG
>JBBRKB010000438.1:0-3373 GCA_038218385.1 Cytophagales bacterium
CAAAGTTCATATTTCAATCCTCCGTGCAGCAAGGTATCAAAACACTATCCATTAAAAGAAAGAATGCTTTTTAGGAAATTTTGGCATTAAAATTTATAGATTTAATTGATATTAACAGACATTCTGACTTTAAACAATGCCAAAAAGAACGAAACGGGTTGCAAATAATTTTCCCACGGGGTGCCTGATGGAAGTTTCATGGGAGGCGTGCAATCAGGTAGGCGGAATTTATACGGTTATACGGTCGAAAGCACCTGTGATGGTGAATAACTGGGGAACTAATTACTGCTTGATTGGCCCATACATGGGGAGGAGTATACAGGCTGAACTTGAGCCGCTTGATCAAACAGCGGATGCGTTTGGGCAAGCTGCTGCTAATCTTCGCGCCAAAGGGTATGATGTGCACTACGCTGAATGGTTGGTAACGGGACGGCCACGCGTTGTGCTATTAAACCCACGCGTGATTGAAGAGAAGGTCTTGAATGTTGTGAAATATTTATTATGGAAAAACCATGGGATAGATACCACCAAGAATGATCCGCTCATCAACCAGGTAATCGCGTTTGCTTACCTCACCAAATTATTTATTGATGAAGTAACACAACTGGTAGAGAAAGACAAGCCGATTATCGCACACTTTCACGAGTGGATGGCGGGCCTTCCCATCCTTGATATTGTGCGTGAGAAAATGGCTGTGAAAACTATCTTCACTACGCATGCCACACAACTCGGCAGACATCTGGCTATCAACTCGCCTATGTTCTATAGCCACTTGCCTTTTTTTAAATGGGAAGATGAGGTGAAAAAATTTGGTATTGAAACAGAAGCAACCATCGAATATCAATGTGCCCAACGTGCCCATCTGCTCACAACCGTAAGCGAAGTAACGGCTCGCGAGTGTAAACATTTATTGAAACGCAATCCGGATTTTATTCTTCCGAATGGATTAAACATTGATCGGTTTGAAGTCTTGTTTGAATTTCAAAACCTACACGCCACATACAAAAATGAGATTCATCAATTTGTGATGGGCCACTTTTTTCAATCGTATTCATTTGATCTCGACCGCACCATGTATTTCTTTACTTCGGGTAGGTATGAGTTTAAGAACAAGGGTTTTGATTTAACGATAGAAGCATTGAGTCGATTAAACAAAAGGCTGAAGGCAGAAAATGCCGATGTTACGGTAGTCATGTTTTTTGTTACCAAGCGCGATTTCACCAGCATCAAACCCGAAGTACTTCAGTCACGTGCGGTGATGGAAGAGATACGCCAGACATGTGAAGCCATTGAATCACAAATCGGCAAGCGATTATTTTTTGAAAGCACAACCCGTGAGGATAATCGCCTACCAAACCTCAATGAATTTGTAGATGACTACTGGAAGCTTCGCTATCGAAGAACAATCCAATCGTGGAAGAGCAAAAAGAACCCAAGTGTTGTTACGCACAATCTTATTCAGGAAGAACAGGATGATATTGTAAAAATGCTTAAAGAAAAAAATTTAAAGAATAGTGTTGAAGACAAAGTGAAGGTGGTATATCATCCTGATTTTATCAATTCAGCAAATCCTTTGTTTGCTATGGATTATAATCAATTTGTAAGGGGATGTAACCTGGGTGTGTTTCCAAGTTATTACGAACCCTGGGGATACACGCCACTTGAATGCATGGCCAGTGGTGTGCCTGCCGTGACAAGTGACCTCTCTGGCTTTGGCGACTATCTGTTGCATAACTTGCCGGACCATGAAGAGTATGGATTGAATGTGATCGAGCGAGGCAAGCGTACCTTTGACTTCTCGGTCAATCAGTTAATGTATGTTATGTATGACTTTCTGATGCAATCTCGGCGTGAGCGTATTATGCAACGCAATAATGTAGAGAATAACTCCGCCATTTTCGATTGGCAAAATCTGATTCGGTACTATGAGGAAGCGTATCAGGCGATCTTGAAATAATCATGATATTTTAAATCAGAGTATCCAATACTACCCAATTCATAATGTTCCGACTCTTTAAATCGATCCATCCAACTTAAGATCGAGTTTTTCTTCAATGAAATCTTTTTCCTTTTTTGAAAGCATTTCATTTCGCGCTTTAATGTCGGCATTGATTTTTGCTATCGCTTCGATGCGCTTGCCTTCAAAGCCATGTTCTTCAATTTTTAATAGGTGATCATACGGCCCGCGTTCAGAAATAAGTTTAACAAATACAGGCGCTGTCTCAACAGCAATGAAGAGCAAGATGATAAACCAATTGGCCAGCCACACAGCATTGCTCTTTTGTGTTAATCGATCGAGCGCTTCCATTCGCGCAGCAGGACCATTGATTTTTTGATGTGCAAGCGCGGTGATTTCAGAACTCAGCAATGAGTCCTGGAGAGCAAGTGCATCTGTTTTTTCACGAATCAATATGCTGTTCTTGTCCCACGTTTCTTTCAGTTCTGTGTCTGCACGATCGGCATCCGCTTTTTTTATTTTATAAATCGGCCCTGCGTTTCGTTTTTTTGTTCCGCCGGTTCCATCGGCTTCTTCTTGTGCTATTCGGGCAAGTTCATCGCGCTTTAATGCCTGGCTTTCAATTTCAGTTTTGAGTTGGGTAATGTCGTTGGTCAATCGTTCTCGGGTGGGCAGGTAGCGTGTTCGGATTTCATTTTCCTGTTGCGTATAGGTTTGTTGCTCCATGATGATAAGTTCCGATTGTATTTCCTTATCAAATATTTTCATCTCCAGCGGTTTGGCAATCACAATGGAAATAAGAACGGCTAATAAAATTCGCGGCAGCGCTGTTTTAAATTCGCGCATGCTGCTCCCATCTTTTCGCATGCTGGATACTATGTATCGATCGAGGTTAAAAATTAATAATCCCCAGACTATACCCAGGAGCCAGGCTATCCACACATTGTCAAAGACGGTGTATAATGCATAAGCGCCAGCGAGTGAAGCAAAAATTCCGGTAAAGAAGATGGTGGCTCCAATACCTGCATATTTGCTGGACTCTGTAGGGCATTTTTTTAGCAACTCGATATGTACGCCAGAGCAAAGCCAGAAGAACCGTTGTAATTTTTCCATGGACCAGAAACGGTGACGGGGATGATTTATTTCAAGTACTTATATTAATAGAGTCAATGGGTATGCCAACTGTCAGATGTCGGTCTGAATGGAATTTTGGGATAGTGCCAAAACAAGGGTGTACACATTTGAACAATCTTATGTACGGTTTTATTCAGTTTCAATTAAAATCTGGTGAGGCTCACGAAGACAAGATAACTACTAAATGAAATAACGAATTGAGTTTTATATCGGCTTCTGTCGCCACTTTTTCTTTTCAGCCGTTTGCTTCTTGCTGTTAATGCGCTTGGCGACAGCGGACTT
>JBBRKB010000439.1:0-3366 GCA_038218385.1 Cytophagales bacterium
CAATTTCTTTTCTTATCATCTTCTGCAACCTTGGCCAGGTTTACACGCATATCCAATAAAGCATTGCCCAAAACATCATGCTCACTTAAGGGTTTAAAATCAGAAGAATAATTTCCATTTCCGATGTTCTCAGCAAACAAGGTAGTGGCCTTCAATCCGATCACCAGGTTATCCATGGCAACGGCCATTTCTCCGATTTCATCGTTACCAAACTTAGTGCCCTTGTCTTCCACCAACTCACCATTACCAAGCTTCACCACAACATTCTTCAAGAAATTGACGGGCACCGTGATGCTTCTCATAATCAGAAAAGCACTCAACATTCCCAACGCTAAAAAAATACCGGCTACGATACCTGTGATATTCCGAAGACTACCGATCGATAAGGAAATCTCATCATCCGATTCCTTCGTTATTTCACTTTGCATGTTCGATATCGCATTTAACTTTTCAATAATCACAGCTGACTGCGGTATGATCTGACTTTGCACAACATCTTCAGCTAAAAACTTTTTCACTGGATCCTCATAACTATCGAAATCCACCAATTGAGAGGTAATGCCTTCTTCCTGTGCATTCAACATCACCTCAAAAAGCTTAATCACTGAATCCATCTGCACCTTTTGGTTTTCGGAATCCCATTTGGGCATGAGCGTGTTGACAATTTTGTCACGAAGTGCAGGATATTCATAACTGACAAGGTCTTGCAAGGCTTTTTTATCGGCATCGTTGCTCTGTAAGTAAACCCAGTTGGTCGCCAACATCTTGGAGCGTGTCACCAATTGTATAAAAGCATTGATGGCATCCTTCGAGGGGCGTATAATCTCGGAAGAGTCCGAAACAACCTGCTTGATTGTATTACTGGTAAAGAATATAATAGCTACGTTGACAACATAGAGAATCATCAGGGCTGAAAACCCTAATAAGATTTTATTACCGATTGTTAATCGAAAACGGAACTTCTTCTTCGTTTTTTCCATAATTAAATTTAGATCAAAATTGCAAGCCTCGTTAGTTCTGTAGAGACTTTTAATCCTTTTTTATTAATCGGGGTCTGGTTTAATTCAAATGCCAATTTACCATCTTTTGTAATAAAATTAATATCACTTCCTTTCGCGGCCATCCCTGCTTCTTCCGTAACAATCAACGTAGGCTTGACTCCGATTTTCTGGATGACATCATTCAGGGTGCCGGATTGCGCTGCAGGTATAAACACCATACTGCAATTATCCGCCTGTGCCGCAGTGGCCACTTTCATTATTTTTATGGTACGGTCGCCCGCCTTTTTTTGCTTTGCCATGGCTTCGAGTTCTGCAATAATGGGGGAATCACCTACTACTTTGATGACAAAATCACCTCCATTGGCCGCATCTGGCCACTGAATGTACCGTGTGAAGCTGAAAATAAAAACAGGATGTAATTTGTAAATCTGCGCCTGACTAAAGGCGCTGGTGGACAAAGCAACAAGGCTCAATGACAAAAGAAAGTTTCTCATCGTTATTCTATGGTAATAATACATTTTCTTTGAAAAGCATGCAATACTAATAGTTTTCCAAATACGAAAATCGGGCAAAGTCAGCCAAAAACTAACCATGAAGGAAATTGTAATAAGTAGGACATTTCCGCATATTCATTCTAGCAAGCCAAACTTTGAATCCCTGTTTGAGGTTAATGCATAAATCATAAAAAAAATTGTAATGAAATTACCCTATCTGATTGTACTCGGCATTATCCTGACACTCACTATACCTGCATGCTCCCAACAGAAAAAACCCACCAAAAAAGGTGATAGTGAGCAAACCTTCCCAGTAGTAAAATCTGAAGAGGAATGGAAAAAAGTACTTACGCCCAACCAATATTACGTGCTGCGGCAAAAAGGCACGGAGAGACCTTTCACAGGTACGTATTGGGACAACCATGAAAAGGGAACGTACCATTGTGCGGCCTGTCATAATATTCTTTTTAATGCTGACACTAAGTTTGAATCGGGTACAGGCTGGCCAAGTTTTTACAAACCTGTTGCCGATAGTGCCGTGGTCACCGGCACGGATACAACCCTTGGCATGGTGCGCGATGAAGTGGTTTGTTCGCGATGTGGCGGACATCTCGGTCATGTTTTCCCGGATGGCCCTAAACCAACAGGCATGCGCTATTGCATGAACTCGGCCTCCCTTACATTCGAATCCAAAAAATAATTTATCACAATGTATTTGGAATAAGGAAATTGAAGGTACCTTAAGTGGTACTTAATTTTTCTATTGATATGTGCCGACTAATGGTCTACATGGGCTCGCCCATAATCCTTGATAAACTTCTGTATCAGCCGAAGAATTCACTTATCAACCAAAGTGTAAATGCACAAGAACTTGAAGAGCCCTTGAATGGAGATGGGTTTGGTGTTGGCTGGTATGTAACCGATGTTAATTATGAACCGGTAACGTTCGTCAGTGTTTTTCCTGCATGGAACAACCGGAATTTACGAAACCTGGCACCCAAGATAAAAACGGAATGCCTGGTTGCCCATGTGCGCGCGGCAAGTGTCGGTGATGTATCAGAGGCAAATTGCCATCCCTTTCTGTATAAAAATTTGCTGATGTTACACAATGGTGGTGTGGAAGAGTTCAGCAAAATAAAAAGACACTTGCGAAATCCATTAAGCGATGAGCTCTACAATTGGATTAAAGGACAAACCGACTCTGAACACATATTTGCCTTTCTGATACATTATCTCAATACACAAACCTCAGAAATAAATCCCGAGACGGTGATGGAAGCATTTGAACATACATTCGGTTTTCTTAAAGACTTGATGAAGCGCTATGACATTACAGAACCTGCCTACTTTAACATGGCGTTTACCAATGGGATGTTCATTGTAGCCACTCGTTACGTTTCAGATGAAAAGGAAGAGCCCCTTACGTTATACCACTCGCGCGGAACGCATTACATTTGTGAAGATGGGGTTTGTCAAATGGTAAATGCGAATGAAGCCGAAGGATCTGTAATGGTGGTTTCGGAAAAGTTAACAGACCTTGCGGACGACTGGATTCAAGTCCCCAAGAATCACTTTGTAGTGGTCAATAGCGCGCTCGATGTGAGCACCTTCCCTATTCGGGCATAGACAGAAAAAAATTTGTATTAGCTTCGTAGCAAAAAAATAAACGTGCGTTACGATTGTATCATTATTGGCGGTGGTGCTGTTGGCCTGGCCACAGGTTTGCAACTCCAAAAACAGAATCCAACATTAAAAATTCTTGTTCTTGAAAAAGAAAATGAAATCGCCCGTCACCAAACCGGGCACAACAGTGGCGTAATTCATTCTGGTCTTTATTATAAACCGGGAAGCCTGAAAGCCCGCAACTGTAT
>JBBRKB010000440.1:0-3366 GCA_038218385.1 Cytophagales bacterium
ACTTCGCGTATGCAACACTTCTCATCTCACGTATCACCGTTACTTTAATCTGGCCAGGATACTGCATGTCGCGTTCAATTTTTTGAGAGATGTCGAAACTGAGCTGGCCAGCGCGTTCATCGGTAGCTTTTTCAGCATCAACAATGACACGCAATTCACGTCCGGCTTGTATGGCGTAACATTTCTCCACGCCATCAAAACTTAATCCCACGTCTTCCAAATCGCGGAGGCGTTTAATATATTGTTCCATCACCTCACGTCTTGCACCCGGGCGGGCTCCGCTTATCGCATCACACGATTGAATAATAGGAGAGAGGATGCTCGTCATTTCTATTTCATCATGGTGAGCACCTATCGCATTACAGATCACAGGGTGCTCTTTATACTTCTGCGCAAGTTCCATCCCCACAATAGCATGTGGTTTTTCCAGTTCTTCAGGCCACACTTTACCGATGTCGTGGAGAAGTCCGGCACGTTTTGCTTGTTTCACATTCAGCCCAAGTTCAGCTGCCATGATGGCGCAAAGGTTGGCCACCTCACGTGAGTGTTGCAAAAGATTTTGTCCGTATGAAGAGCGGAAGCGCATACGTCCCACCATTTTTACAAGTTCAGGATGCAATCCATGAATGCCCAAATCGATAACGGTACGTTCACCAATCTCGATGACCTCGTCATCAATGTTTTTGGTTGTCTTGTTAACAATCTCTTCGATACGTGCCGGATGAATACGACCATCTTGCACAAGTCGGTGTAAGGATAAACGTGCAATCTCTCTTCTTACAGGATCGAAGCCTGAAATGATAATCGCTTCCGGTGTATCGTCAACAATAATTTCTACACCTGTTGCTGCTTCTAGTGCGCGGATATTTCTCCCTTCGCGTCCGATTATTTTTCCTTTGATGTCATCGCTCTCTATGTTGAAAATAGAAACGCAGTTTTCGATAGCATGTTCGGTAGCGGTGCGCTGAATGGTTTCAATAACAATTTTCTTTGCTTCTTTGGTGGCCGTCAGCTTGGCCTGCTCCATAATATCTTTGATGAAACTTGATGCTTTTGTGTGTGCCTCGTCTTTCAAGGTAGCAACAAGTTGCTCGCGGGCTTCATCGGCAGTTAATTTCGAGATGCTTTCAAGAACCTGTATTTTTTGTTGATTGAATTTGTCAAGCTCTTCTTTCTTTCGCTTCACATGATCCAACTGGGCTGCAAGATCAGTGCGGATATCATCCAATTCACCGTCTTTGCGCTTAAGTGACTCCAGCTCTTTGCTGATGACTTGCTCGCGCTGCTTGATTTTCTGCTCGTTTGATATGATTTGGTTTTTCTTTCGGTTGGCTTCCTCCTCGAATTCAGATTTCAGTTTGAGGATTTTCTCCTTTGCCTCCAGCAGTTTGTCTTTCTTTAGATTCTCAGAAGAGATCTCAGCTTCTTTCAGGATCAGGTTGGTTTTCTCTTCAATATCCTCCTGTCTTCTTTTTGCTTTGCGTTTGTAGATCAGGTTTCCGAAGATCATACTCAAAGGAATCGTTGCCAATAAACAGGCAACAATGGTAATTATTTCAATGGTAGACATAATAAATTAGGGTTAAAAAATTAACCCGGCACGAATGGAATGGAAGAGAGAAGAAAGGACTAAAGTATGGATTGGGAAATAAGGTTGTTGAGACGTGTTACTTTCTCAAAAACGGTCTGGTCAATTTCCTGGTGGGTATCTTCTGATGCCATTTTATCAATGAGGCAATCGAAAGCTACCATAGACAGTAAATCTTGTTTGTCTTCAATCCCAAATTGCTCCCGGTAAGATCTTAATTTTTCGTTGATAAGTTTCCCCGCTGTTCGGATTCTCTCCTCGTCAGAACGTTTTACCTTCATGGGGTATTCACGATCTGCGATCTTTATCTTTATTGAAAGCTCCTCCATCAAATATCTTACTGGTTGCTTAATTATCTACTTAAATGAACGATGCACTTATCTATTTCACGAATGTATTCGTCCACTTTCTTCTTCATCTCCGAAACACTTCCATCTTCCGGATGTAAACTATCGACAAGTTTAGTTATTTTCAGTTGATTATGAAAACCCGTGATTTGCTCATCACGCACCTTTACGGCGGATTTAAGCTCCTGATTTTCAGATTTAAGGCCTTTTATTTCCTCCTTTAAGGTTTTATGCTCGGAGATGAGCACTTGTATCTTTCTTTCCAGACCGGTAAGGCTGGATTTTAACAGTTCTTGATCCATGTAGTACATTCAGATTTACAACCGAGCCGCTTCACTTGCCCCTGTTGGCCAACTATAAAATTTATTTTCGAATTATGGCTCCTAATTTTTGCTCAAAGGCATTCATCAGGCGTTCCATTGTTTTGTCAATCTCATGATCGGTCAATGTCTTCTGACCGTCAAGCAAAGTAAAGCCCATTGCATATGCCTTTTTGTCGTCCGGTATTTTATCACCTTCATACACATCGAACACAATAATGTTTTTAATCAACTGCTTCTCAGTTGCTCTAGCTATATTCTGAATTTCTTCGAAGGTAACCCTCTTATCAAGCACAAGAGACAAGTCGCGTCTCACTTCAGGGAACTTGGGTACTTCTTGAAGTACGAACATAGGATTTGCCGCGTTGAAAAGCAAGGCAGTTTCCAGCTCAGCAAAAAATATTTCCTGTTTGATTCCAAAATCTTTTGTCAGGGTGCTTTTTACTTTGCCAACCTTTCCAATTTCTTTTTTATTGAAAAGAATTTTTATGCCATAATCGAACAACTGGTCTTGAAGTAATTCCTGCTTAACATTTTGTATCCCGGATTTAAGCAAAATATGTTGCACATGTTGCGCAAGGTCATGATAGGTTGCAGGCTGTGTTTTATGTTGCCAGTTTTCTGTTTCAATGTTTCCCGTAAGGTATAAGGCGAGCTTGCCCTCCTCAATGTACTTCTCGCTTGCTTTAAAATAAATTTTGCCAAACTCGTAAAGCTTCAGCTCTTTTTGTTTGCGGTTGATATTGTGGGCGCATACTTCAAGTCCGGTAAAAAGCATGGTCTGACGAAGAATGCCCTGTTCTTCACTTAGTTTATTAAGTATTTCTACTGGCTCACCGGCAAAGGTGAGCGTGTTGCGTTTCTGATATTCAAAATTGGTGAGGGAGTTGGTCCATATTTCGTTGAACCCGTTGCCATTCAAGAGTTCGCCAATCGTTTTTTTATACTTATCAATATCTTTTACAGGAAAATCTGCTAGGTAGTCTGTGCTTGCATGCTCGGCCAAAGGAATGTTGTTGAACCCGTAGATGCGCAGGATCTCTTCAACAATATCTGCTTCCTGTGTTGTATCCACACGATAGGGGGGAACGGATACCGTATAATGATTTTC
>JBBRKB010000441.1:0-3363 GCA_038218385.1 Cytophagales bacterium
AAATAATTAACGTAGCATCATCAGGATTTGCTGCTCTAGCATCTTTCATGGCTGCAATCGCCTTTTCATTATTGCCTTGACTCATGTAAATCAATGCCACATTCTTAACGATCTCAGCTTGCTTGGATTCTGACTTTTTTGTGGATGGTTTGATGTGTGTCCCAGCTTTTACTGAAATATCCATCAAGTTTTTAGAAGGAAAATTTTCTTCTTCCTCGGTTTCTTTACTGATAGCAACATACTCTGTTTCAATACCAACAAAACCTAAGTTTTTCAGTTCTTCATAATGTCTCAACGCATTGTCATAGTCTTCATCATTTACAGCAGTTGCAGCTGCATAGTAAAGATACAACGTGTCTTTAGTTGACATTCTGTAGGCTTTTTCAAACCCGCTTGAAGACGCAGCATAATCCTTTTTCTCTAAAGAGGCGTTTGCTTTAGTTAAGAAAGAAGTCAACATCAAATCTTTCAAATCTTGCACGTCTTTAGAATGCTTTCCGTTGCTTCCTTCTACTTTCTCAACCATATTGAGACTTTCAATGGCAGTATCCATGTCAGCACCTGAACCTGCACCATTTGCATAAAGTGCTTGACCTTTTAGTAAATAGAACTCCGCTTTCAATTTATCATCTGCATTTCCTATTAAGGATTCTGCAGCATTTATTGCAGTTTTGGCTTCTGCAAAATTACTTTTCTTTATTGCTTTTTCGGCATCTCTCAACTCGCTCTTCTGTGCGAAGGAGAAAGAACCTACTAAAAGTGCCAAAGCGATCATGACTTGTTTTTTCATTTTTAGTTAATTTAAATATTAAGTGTTAATTGTTATTTTCATCATCTGAATTATCAAGAGTTGTGCCATCTTCACTAGCATCCTGATTGTCAATTGATTCGTCTAATGCGTCCTCAATCAATGGATCTTCTTCTTCTGTCATGACCTTTGCTACTGCAGCAATAGAATCATTTCCTTTTAAATTGATCAATTTGACACCTTGGGTAGCCCTTCCCATCACACGGAGATCTTTAACTGCCATTCGAATAGCAATACCAGATTTATTGATAATCATCAGGTCACTATCATCACTTACCGATTTGATAGCCACTAAACTTCCTGTTTTTTCAGTAATAGAAATGGTTTTTACACCTTTTCCGCCTCTATTTGTTATTCTATAAACAGCTTCTCCATCTTCGGGATCGTCAATATAAGTGCGCTTCCCGTAACCGTTTTCAGAAACAACCAATACTGATTCTTCCTGCGGATTCTCGATAGTTACCATGCCAATAACTTCATCCTTCGGATTTGCTAATGTGATTCCTCTTACTCCTGACGCGTTTCTTCCCATTGGACGCGTTTTTGCTTCTTCAAAACGTATGGCCTTACCAGATTTTAAGGCTAACATGACCTGACTGTTCCCAGTAGTTAGTTTTGCTTCCAGTAAAATATCGTCATCTTTAATAGTAATGGCGTTAATACCATTAGTTCTAGGACGTGAATATTGCTCCAAAGAGGTTTTCTTAACTTGGCCATTCTTGGTTGCCATAATGACATAGTGGCTATTAATGTACTCTTCATTTTTAAGATCCTGTGTACAAATAAAAGCTTTTACCTTATCATCTTGCTCAATGTTGATCAAGTTTTGAATGGCTCTACCTTTAGATGTTTTACTGCCTTCAGGAATTTCATAAACCCGCATCCAGAAACATTTTCCTTTTTGGGTAAAGAATAACATGTACTGGTGATTGGTTCCAACAAACAAATGCTCTAAGAAATCCTCATTACGTGTGGTAGATGCTTTTTGCCCTACCCCTCCTCTATGTTGGGTTTTGTACTCTGTTAACGATGTACGCTTTATGTACCCAGCATGAGAAATGGTGATCACCACTTGCTCATCAGGAATCATATCTTCAATGCTCAAATCGCCTCCTGAATATTCAATTGTAGAACGGCGTTCATCACCATACTTATCTTTTATAACAGCCAACTCATCCTTGATAATTTGCATACGACGTTCTTTCTTTTCCAGAATGTCTTTCAAATCTTCAATAGTTTTCATTAACTCGTCGTATTCAGAACGTAACTTATCTTGCTCCAGTCCTGTCAATTGACGCAAGCGCATCTCAACAATGGCCTTTGCCTGAATTTCAGAAAGCTCAAAACGGGCAATCAATTTTTCACGGGCTTCATCTGCATTAGAAGATGCTCGGATTAATGCAATAACTTCATCAATATTATCTGAAGCAATGATTAAACCTTCCAAAATATGGGCGCGTTCTTCGGCTTTGCGAAGTTCATAGGTAGTTCTCCTTACGACCACCTCATGCCTATGCTCCACAAAATGATAGATCATGTCCTTAAGATTCAATAATTGCGGACGACCTTTAACAAGGGCAATATTGTTGACACTAAAAGACGATTGTAAGGCCGTATGTTTATATAATGTATTGAGAACGATATTAGGAATGGCATCGCGCTTCAAAATATAAACGATACGCATACCGTTCCTATCTGATTCATCGCGAATCATTGAAATGCCCTCAATTTTCTTTTCATTGACCATGTCAGCCGTTTTCTTGATCATGTCGGCTTTATTGACTTGGTAAGGAATTTCAGTCACGATAATGGACTCTTTCCCCTGTACCTCTTCAATATTGGCTTTTCCTCTAACAACAATTCTACCACGACCGGTTTTAAAAGCTTCTATAACGCCGTCATAGCCATAAATTGTACCTCCAGTAGGAAAATCTGGTGCCTTTATATGGGTAATTAACTCATCGATATCAATGTCGTGATTATCAATATATGCAATGATACCGTCAACAACCTCACTTAAGTTATGTGGCGGCATATTAGTAGCCATCCCCACAGCAATACCAGAAGCACCATTTATTAAAAGACCAGGGACACGTGTAGGTAAAACGGTTGGTTCTTGTAAAGTATCATCAAAATTGAGTTTATGATCTACAGTTTCTTTATCAATATCTGCCAACATGTCCTCAGAAATCTTGCGCATACGTGCTTCCGTATAACGCATGGCTGCCGGACTATCGCCATCAACAGAGCCAAAATTCCCTTGGCCATCCACTAACATATAACGTAAACTCCATTCTTGAGCCATACGTACCATCGCATCATAAACTGAAGTATCACCATGCGGGTGATATTTACCCAATACTTCACCAACAATTCTTGCTGATTTTTTATGAGCCGTATTGGACCTAACACCAAGTTCATGCATCCCAAAAAGCACACGCCTGTGAACAGGTTTTAGACCATCTCTAACATCTGGTAAGGCACGTGACACAATGACCGACATTGAATAATCAATGTAAGCCGATTTCATTTCATCTTCAATGTTGATAGGGATC
>JBBRKB010000442.1:0-3336 GCA_038218385.1 Cytophagales bacterium
GATATATCTCTTTTATAAACATCTCATTTAATAATTACTCCGCATACCAATTCCTTAACCTCACATCAATATTTTTATCAGAAGCACCCACCAGTTTTTTAAACTCGGCTGTGTCGCTGAGTCCGCCTTGGCCGCGGTAGTGGTAGGGATAAATTATTTTTGGATTGAGGTCAACCGCTGCGCTAGCTGCCATGTGGATATCCATGGTGTAGGGCAGGTTCATGCACACAAAGGCTACATCAATATCTTTCAGCGTGCGCATCTCAGGAATGTCTTCGGTGTCACCCGAGATGTACACGCGCTTGCCACCAAAGTCAATCGTATATCCATTGCCTCTTCCTTTGGGATGGCGCGAGTCAGCCGTTTCGGGAAGGTTATACATGGGAAGCGCGGTGATGGTCATGCCCATCTTAGTTTGTGTCTCACCGTTGCTCATGATTATGGCATTTGCTTTTAAATTTTCAGGAAGCAAATCCGCTACAGCCTTCGGCACCACCAACACAGCGTTTGGCGCTTTGAGCTCCTCCAATGTTTTGGTGTTGTAATGATCACCGTGAATGTCGGTGATGAGGATAATGTCGGGCGAGGCAAGGCCATCAAATAATTTTGCACTGCCATTGGGATCAACATAAATAGTTTTGCCGTTCCAGGTAAACACGATGGATGCATGTTGTACAGGTTGAATAGAGAGAGGTCCTTTTGTTGTTTCAATCTGATCTGCGTCTGGCCGTTGCGCCAGAAGCAGTACGGTGCAAAGACTTAGCGTCATGGCTCCCGTCATACTTTTTAGCATCATTTTATATAAGGTTGGTTTAAAGTCCCAATGATTTCATAAAGGCCTTGTTGTTGGGTTCACGTCCCAGAAAATCTTTCACCAAATCCATCGCTTCTTCCGAGCTGCCTTTTGCCAGGATAATGTTACGGTACTTCATGCCCGTGGCTTTATCCAGCACACCATTTTTCTCAAACTCAGAGAACATATCTTCTGCATATACCTTTGACCACATGTAGCCATAGTAGCTGGCACCATAGCCATTCAAGTGGCCAAATGCTGCCTGAAAATGTGTGCCATCAATATAGGGATAATGTGTTAAACTTTTTGTCAAATCGCGAACAACAGCATCGACAGAATGAGTTTCGTTGTAAGGATCAAACCGGTCATGTAAGGTCATATCAAGCGATCCATAAAGGATTTGTGCTTCTGCGCCTATCCCTGAAGAAACATTTTTCGCTGCCATCATTTTATCATAAAGGGCTTTGGGCAAAACTTCACCGGTCTTATAATGTTTGGCAAATAGGGAAAGCGATTGATAATCCCAAATCCAGTTTTCAAAAATCTGCGAAGGTGCTTCCACAAAATCGCGCGCCACTGAAGTGCCCGACTGCGAAGCAAGGTCTGCGGTTGTTAACATCTGGTGCAACACATGTCCAAATTCATGGAACAATGTTTTCACCTGACTGTGTGGCATCAGCGAGGGCTTGTCGTCCGTAGCAGCAGGGAAATTGCATACTAATGTTGCGTTCGGTATTTGATATCCCCACTGTGTTGATTTTCCTTTGATCATACCGAAGCATGCCGCGTGTTTAAATTTATTGTCGCGTGGAAAAAAATCAAGATAGAAACGTCCAATCAATTTTTCTCCATCATACACTTCAAACTCGCGTACATCAGGATGCCATACGGATGGATCTTTCACTTCTTTGTAGGTAACACTAAACAACGTTTGCGTAATTTGAAACAATCCATCGAGCGCTGCATCCATCGGAAAATATTCTTTGATGGCTTCTTCATCTACTTGATATTTTTCTTCCAACAAAATAGTATTGACGAAAGCAGATTGCCAAGGTTGAATTACACCTTCAGCTCCTACGCTACGCTCATTGCGTATGGTCATTAATTCCTGATAGTCCATATCTGCTTTGGCGCGTACACTCTTCGAAAGATTTTCTTCAAAGTTCCATACCGTCTCTGTATCCTTTGCCATGCGGTCATCCAATCGCCAGGCTGCGTATGAATCATATCCCAACAGCGTTGCCATGTCTTTCCGTTTCTGCAGCAACTTCACCAACACCTCTGTGTTTTTATCGGCCGCGCGGTTATTGTATTTCATGTATAGCGCTTGTCTGGCTTTATCCGATGTAGCAAACTTCATAAAGGGAATGTACGATGGATACGTAAGGTCAACCTTGTACTTTCCATCAGGTTGTTTACGTGCTTTCTTAAAATCTTCGGGAAGGCCATCCATTTCTTTTTCACTTAGCAGTAGAAAATCCTGATAGGTGGCAATGTTGTTATCAAACTCATTTCCTATTTCGGTGATCGCATCCTTGATTACTTTTAATGTATCCCGTTGTTCTTTCGAAAGAGCAAAGCCGTTACGCTCAAAATCCTCAAGCGTTTCCTTTAAGAATTTTTTCTTATAGTTTTCTTTTAGCTTCGATGCCTCCGATGTGGTGGCATACGCTTTCACCGCATTGTACAAATCTTCACTGAGTGAAAACTCGTTGGCAAATTTTTCGAGGGTAGTAGAACTTTCAAGCGCTATATTCCGGACAACAGAATAAGGATGTGTATTTTGAATGAGGTTGATGATGCTCGCAACACGTTCAAGATCATTGCCCATGTCGTCAAAAGCGAGCATGGTGTTGTCAAATGTTCTATCGCCAGCACTGACTTCATAAATCTTTTGTAGCTCCCGTTTGCAATGCGCCATAATGCTGTCGGTTGCCTGCGTGATATGGTCGGCCTTCAGACTTTTAAAGTCAATGGCTTTATTAAAGTCGTTAAATATTGGGTTACCGTTTACTTGATAATACATTTTGGGTGATGGGGTGGGTTTAGTACATCCGGCTAAAGCAACAATGGCCAGAATAAATAGTCTCCGATTGATAATCATAAAAAGCGTTTAGGTTAATCAAATATGCACGAAGCATATCGCTGAAAGGTAGGAATTTTTATAATCGAGCAAGAATTTATGTGGGGGGATTTTTTGAATAGCCAATGGGCTTAATTTGGAGAAGAATCACAATTTCCCAATAAGGAGAGTGTGTGTGAATGCAAAGCCCAAAGCACAACACCACAACTAGGGGATTGCCTGCCTGGCCTTTTGGCGAACCGGTAGGCAGGCTTCAGGATTTTACACGCAGAGAAGAATTGACACTCAGACCTATCCTTCGCAATGACGAGCGACCTCAACGTCATCCTATGTTTGCAAAGTAGAAATTGGAAGGGTTAAATTAGTAGATGTTTAACCCCGAAAAGAAAGGAGAGAGAGCAAGACTATTGTACGTCATTTGTCCTTGAGACCGTTCGCAATGCTAGTCCCTCTCTCCTCT
>JBBRKB010000443.1:0-3286 GCA_038218385.1 Cytophagales bacterium
TTGTTGCAGGTGTTCAACCAAAGTTTGAATACCTACCTGTCCACTTCAGAAATCACCACATTCAACAAAGCAACATCGTCTTTTAAATTTAACCTCCCATTCTTTTATCCGGTGACCAAGCGATCCATGGAGATTGCCGCGCAGACTCAGGGTGCTTTCGATCCCACGGTAATGCCGTTGGTAAACGTCTGGGGTTTTGGGCCAGAAAAAGGATCCGCACCTGACAGCGCTCAAGTTGACTCGATACTTCAGTTTGTTGGTTTTAAAAGAATTCAATTCAACACGGATAGCCTTTGGAAAGAAGACACTCGCACACAACTTGACTTCAGTGCTATTGCCAAAGGGTATGGTGTAGATGTGGTGGCTAATTTTTTAGCCTCCAAAGGAATTGAAAATGCGTTTGTTGAAATTGGTGGAGAGGTTGTGACACATGGTGAAAATAAAAAATCCGGTAGGGAATGGGTAGTAGGCATCCTTGATCCTGTTTCCACTATCGATGATCAAAAATTTCTGGCCACGATCAAGGTCAAAAACAAGGCTATGGCTACATCAGGAAATTATTTTAATTATCATGAGGTAAATGGAATACGGTACTCACATACTATCGATCCACACACAGGCTATCCGGTGCAACGAGAAATATTAAGCGCCTCCATCATGGCCGATGATTGTATGACGGCTGATGCATGGGCAACAGCATGTATGGTGATGGGGCATGATAAAGCCATTGAACTTTTAGAAAAGCAACCCGACATTGATGCCTTTCTAATTTTCTCAGGAAATGATGGTTCGGTCAAAACTTTTTATACACCCCGGATTGTTAACACTATTTCATTCGAACAATAGACCGTCATCTTTATGAAATATAGCGTTTTGCTCTTTGCTCCCTTGATCTCCGGACTGTTTATTTTTTTAATTCCAAAGGGAAAACAAACCAATTACAAATTATTGTTGGTGTTTGCCGGGTCTTATCTTTTTGCCATTACCGTCAGCCATATTTTGCCCGAACTCTATCGTGAGTATGACGATGTAAAGTTGATTGGTCTTTGGGTGTTGATGGGGTTTTTCCTACAGCAAGTGCTTGAATATTTTTCTGCAGGTATTGAGCACGGCCATATTCACACCACACATGACCATGACCATGATCATCATCATGACCATGGTCATGGACAAGAGAAAAAACTTTCTGCTTTTGTTTTGTTGGTAGCCCTTTGCATCCATGCTTTCCTGGAAGGTGCTATGTTGGCGCAACCTAAATCAGGTTCATTATATGATGTGAACTCTGTATTGCTCGGCATTGTGCTCCATCGTATTCCAGCGGCTTTTGCCCTCATGACGGTGCTAACCTTTCAATTGGGATCGGCAAAGAAAGCTGTACCCTACTTAGTGATTTTTTCTGCAGCAGCACCCATTGGACTTTTAGCAAGCAGCGTTCTTACCGCTAATGAAATCATTAATAAAACAGGGCTTATTTATTTGTATGCATTGGTATGCGGCAATTTTCTACATATATCCACCACCATTGTTTTTGAAAGCAGTCCCGAGCATCGGTTCAATGCACGCAAGTTAATAGTTGCGATAATCGGTGCGTTGGTTGCCATTGGTGTGGAGTACATGATGTGATGTAGAAAGAGCGAATGATAGTGTACTTGATTCAATGCGTTATTGTAACTTCACTTTCCATTTAAGCGATAAAATTATGCGAATCCAAAATCAATTGAAGCAAAATTTAGTGATGCTAATTTTACTTGCCTTTTTGCTGGTGGCTTGCGCTCAAAAGCAAAGCAGTGTGTCCGTGCATGATGAAGAACATGAATCGTTTAATGTTACTGCAGGAACAAACATTGCCCATTGGCTTTCGCAAAGTGATCGAAGAGGACTGGAACGCGAAAATTTTTTTACCCGAAAGGATGTAGCGCTCATCGATTCACTGGGTTTTGATCACATTCGTTTGCCTATTGATGAGGAGCAAATGTGGGATGAAGCAGGCAAGCGGAATGAAGATGCGTTTGTGTTACTTAATAATTGTTTGAACTGGTGTGAGGAATTTGATTTAAAAGTAATTGTTGATTTACACATACTGCGCTCGCATCATTTCAACAACAAGGAAAAACCCTTGTGGACTGATCTAGCCGAACAGGTAAAATTTATTGCCTTATGGAAAGACCTTTCTTCTGTGCTTCATGAGCGACAGGTTTCCATGGTTGCGTATGAGATGATGAATGAACCTGTTGCAGACGATCATGAACAATGGAACACACTTCTCGGACAAGTGGTCGATTCCATTCGGTCATGGGAAAAAGAAAGGGTTTTGGTTATTGGATCAAACCGATGGCAATCAGCCAATACATTTGATAAACTCAAAGTTCCACCTAACGATCCTAACATCTTGCTCAGCTTTCATTTTTATGAACCGTTTATGTTGACACATTACCAGGCTTCCTGGACGGCGCTAAAAGATATGGAACGAGACGTTCAATATCCAGGACAAATTGTAATGAATGGTAAAACTCCCGAAGAACAAAAAATATTCAACCGTGACACGTTGGTGAAGATGATGCAGAAACCTTTGCGCGTGGCAGATAGTTTAAAACTTCCGTTGTACTGCGGAGAGTTTGGCGCTATCTACAAGGCGCCATTGGCCGCGCGTCTGGCCTGGTACAAAGACATGGTTTCGATTTTTAATGAATACCATATCGGTTATGCAAATTGGAATTATAAGGGCGGATCGTTTGGTATTGTTGATGCTGAAATGAAACTGGATACAGCTTTTGTAGAGGTGCTGTCGGAAGGAAAATAGTATACGTGCCTTTACCCGGATCCTAAATGGTATAAGGGTTGAAATCTTAAAGTTTCATACATCTATATTGTTCGAATGTTAAAGTGCTATTTATTAATCCTGATTTCGTTATTCAATTATTCTTGCTTGAAGGAGATTGAAAGAAATTCAATAAAAATAATAAGAACAAAACAACATCCATATTTTATTGACCACAGCAGGAAAATTGTTATTAGTCAAGGTGTTATCAGAACAGAAAGAACGCTTTACCCTGATTCTGGGGATGGATGTAATGCTTATCTTTTTGATACTGATACTGGTTTTATTTTAATTGACTGTAATGCGCAATGGTTTAGCATTAACAAAATCACCGGTAGAATTGATGATGCGGGCTGGCGATGGCAGGAGATTTTACCCGATAAATATTTAGGTACTTTTAAACGGGAAGACCATAGAAAGGGGTATCTATTTTTGAGGGAACAGAAAATTACACTTGCTGAAGTTTAT
>JBBRKB010000444.1:0-3227 GCA_038218385.1 Cytophagales bacterium
ATTCGGATGTTAACACCCGACTCTGGCGAACCACTATTTTGGGTAACCTGCACGCCGGCTGCTCTACCTTGAAGGCCTACACCAATGTTTTGAGAGGTATTAAAATTAAGGTTTTCAACATTAATTTTCTCCACCGCTCCGGTCAATGCCTTTTTGGAACTTGATCCATAACCAACCACTACCACTTCATCCAAGGACGTAATGTCTGGAAGCATCGACACATTGATCATCGATTGGCTACCCACCATCACATCTTGTTGCGTGTAACCGATAAAGCTGAACGTTAGAATTGAATTTTCGCTGGGCACTTCAATGGAGAAGGCGCCGGTGGCATCTGTGATTGCACCTTGAGTGGTGCCCTTCACAACAACATTTACACCTGGCAATGGACTTTTATCGTCTTGCGCGGTGACATTGCCTTGAACGGTTCTTCCCTGCGCCCAGAGCGAAACAACAGGCACGGAAATGACCAGTAGCACGAGTAGCATTCTTTTCATAGTGTAATGGGTTAGTTTTAAATGTTTACTATCAACAATCGTTGTAGCAATCGAAATAGCGGATAAAAAATGCTAACCCTGTATTTTCGTGTATCACCGAGGGGGAAAATTGGTACATGTAACCATATTACGCCTAATCAGTAACACTACTTCACCTCGAAGATCTACCCGTTTCGTGGCCGGAGGAAGGACTGTGTAGACGAGTGACTAAGAAAGACAAGAAAAGGCAGTTCGGATGTTTCACATCCGATTGGATGCTAAAATTTTCTTGAGCGCACAGGGTTGGATAATAATCTTATCTGGATTAGTCAAACAAAGTTTGACCTACTTCCTCTCCTTGTCCTGGGATGGTTCGCCATAATACGGATACGTCTCAATCATTTCGCCTTTATCAGCAAGCCGCGGATCATTCGTATTCTCCCGCCACTTTATTACCTGGGTGCGCAACACAGAAAGCGTATCAGCATAGGAAATATTATTCACGACATTGTGTAATTGAAACGGATCTGTGCGAAGGTCATACAACTCTTCTGCCGGACGCTTGTGAAAAGCAAGTGAAGCCAGTTCCGCAACGGATGGTTTCCCTAATGTCTCTTCATGTTTTAGTACCAAAGTTTTCTCATGATCGATCAGATAATACTTGGACGGAGAATTATCGTTGTCACCATACTTACCTACTGAGAAAACATGTTGTGGATCACCTGCCGGCCACCGATCGGGTTTGAGATTGTTGATGTATAAAAAATTATTTGTCCTGACGGCACGCATGGGGTAACTAAGATTCCCTTCCCGAACGTACGCATGTCGTTCGCGTTCAAGAAAAACAGTGTTTGATTTTTTTGTTTCATTCAAATAAGACAAGAGATTCTTGCCTTCCATGGCAGCAATGGTTGTATCAAGTGTAGCTCCGAGAATAGTTGGTGCCAGATCAATGAGGCTAACAAAGTCGTCTATTTTTTTACCTTTATATTTTTCAAATCCTTTCCAATACATAGCGAGTGGAATTCGTGAGCCGCCATCGTAAACACCAGCTTTGGCGCGCGGGAAAGGCATTCCATTGTCGGAGGTAATGATCACAATGGTATTATCAAGCTGCCCTGCCGAGTCAAGGAAGTGAATGATTTTCCCACAATCATCATCGAATCGTTTCACTTCTAAATAATAATCCAGCATGTCGCTCCTCACTTCTGGCACATCGGGCAAATAACCTGGAACCTTTACTTGTGAAGGGTCTAAACCCGCAGCCTCTCCACTCCCTTTGACGTATGGCCGATGTGGATCGCTGCTTCCAAACCAAAAACAGAAAGGTTGGTTCGCGCCTAAACTGTCATAAAACGTTCTGAAGTTTTTATATTTTTTTCCCGCAGGGTTATCTTTATAACCACCGGCTTCAAATGAGCCTGGACCCCAGCCCTTACCTTGAAGCCCTACTTTATATCCCTTTGCTTTCAACACCTGAGTGTATGTTGTGAATTTATTAGGAAGAAACCCCCAGAGGTTTACACCCTCCTCCAACTGATGCGGATACATGCCCGTGAGTAACGATGCGCGAGATGGGCTACATGACGGCGCGATGCAATACGCATTTGTAAACAACACACCCTCAGTTGCAATCTTATTAAAGGTAGTCGTTTCAATTGGACCCTCTTCATACACCCCTGCATGTGGATATGACCAATCATCGGCAATCAGTACCAAAACATTAGGTGGAGATTTTTTGTCTTCCTTCTGCTCTACGTCACAAGACATTATACATAGGCATGTTAACATCAGAAAGAATATTTGTCTACTCATGATCATCGTATTCTCAATTTTAATTTTTTACTTCTCCAATTTCAGCACAACAGCATTGCGTGCCCGTATATCATAATCCTGCGGCCCTGCTTCATCCGGCATTTCTTTGATCGTAGATAGAAGCGGCCGCGCATCTTCACCCATCAACCGAATAACATTTAATGCATGTGTTCGCGCCATCGTATTCGAATCACTTAAGGCTTTCTTTAAAATTGAAATAGCAGTCGGCTTGTCACCCAGTTGGTATAGTGCTTCTGCTGTAGCGATCCTTACGGCTACATTTGCATCGTTTGCCAGGTTGGACAGTTCTGCTTTTGCGGGCATAGCAGCTTTCTTTAAAATAACGCATCCGGTAGCAGCCCAGTAGCGAACTACCGCATCGTCATCGCTCATCATTTTTATAAGCTCTGGTAAATTTGCCGCATCACCCTCAGTTGCCATTTCGGCTGCAGATAAAATTCTCTCAAGTGCATAATCTTTACTATGCACATACGCATAGATTGTACTATCACCCTCCCGTGCAATCATTTCCGACTCCGGCATGAAACCAGCATCATGGGTTTCCAAAATATAATTATGATTGGCCTTTTGCATTTTCTGAAGTACATCGCGGTAAGCTGGATCATTCGCCAGGTTGTGAATGTTATGTGGATCGGCATTCACATCATACAGTTCTTCGTAAGGTTTTGATTTCCAAAAGGCCGATTGCGTTTCATTTAATTCACCAGCTTTATAGGCTTGCTCCCATGACGGCATGGAGGGCGCGCGCCACAAATATTCAAGATATTGTCCGTAAATACGATGGGGCATGTAGTTACGAATGTATCTATACTGCTTATCCCGAACAGAACGGCTCATGTCATACACTTCATCCATTCTGTCACGGAAGCCATACGCATATTCACGCGGTGCAGCCTCTTGTTTTCCAAGAAAAGC
>JBBRKB010000445.1:0-3227 GCA_038218385.1 Cytophagales bacterium
GCACATCTTTCACCGACACGGGGCCTTTGTCCCAAATGATCTGTAGGATGGCAATTTCTTTCTCTGTTGGCTTAATATGTTTTTTGCTCATGGCTAATACGAATTATTTCGTAATACAAACTTATAACTATTACGGAGCAATAAAACTTTTGTTACGAATTATTTCGTAATTTTTAAAAAAGCAATAAAGATGTGAGTTAGAGACCCGAAACTGCCAGTTTTGTGCTCAGGAGCCGCAACTAAACGTATTTGGATTAGAAATCTTCTGATTGAAGTCTCAGAGATAATGAGTTGAATGGGAAATTTTTAAATAATGTGGAAGAAGTCTTTTAATCGATCATTTTAAAAAACAACGCCCTCCCGCTTTGAGAAACGGGAGGGCGTCTAAATCAACCCCTCTTCCAACAAGCCGGCTCCTGAGCGGGAACCGGTAATTACTAATCCTTAAACCTACTTTCTTTAACAGAACTTAACCCCGGATTGTTGCATCGCGACAGGTTTATTTTCGAGGTTTGAATGTCGCGTCTTAGACAACTTCTGTTTCAGTCAGATTTTCGAACACAAACTCTGTTTCATTTTTGATGTCGATGAAGATCACAGAATCTTTATGCACCGTGCCCGACAGTATTTGCTTTGAAAGTTCATTGAGAATCTCACGTTGAAAAACCCGCTTTAATGGCCGCGCTCCATATTGTGGATCGTATCCAATTTTCGCAAGCCGTTCGCGTGCTGCATCGGAAACATCAATTTTAACACCGGCTTCCCCCAGACGTTTTTGAACGTGGTCAATTTGGATGTCGACAATTTTGCGAATGTCACCACGTGTCAACGGTCTGAACATGATGATCTCATCAATGCGGTTCACAAATTCCGGACGCACCGCTTTTTTCAATTGTTGAATCACTTCTTCTTTTGTGCTTTCAATCACTTCAAAATAATTCTCATCGGTTATCTTCTCGAAGTTCTCTTGAATGATATGCGATCCAATGTTGGTCGTCATGATGATGATCGTGTTTTTAAAATTGGCTACACGACCTTTGTTGTCCGTCAGTCTACCTTCATCCAGTACTTGCAATAAGATGTTAAACACATCCGGATGCGCTTTTTCAATTTCATCTAGCAAAATCACCGTGTAGGGTTTTCTTCTTACAGCCTCTGTCAGTTGTCCACCTTCATCATATCCTACATATCCCGGAGGCGCACCAATAAGTCGGCTTACAGAATGTCGCTCTTGATATTCACTCATATCAATACGCACCATCGCGTTTTCATCATTGAATAAATAATCAGCAAGTGCTTTTGATAATTCTGTTTTACCAACACCTGTAGTACCCATAAAAATAAAAGAACCAATAGGTCGCTTGGGATCTTGCAACCCTGCGCGACTTCTTCTTACGGCGTCAGATAATGCCTTGATCGCTTCTTCTTGTCCCGCTACTCGCTTGCTTAACTCTGCTTCAAGTGTCAATAATTTTTCGCGATCGCTCTGAAGCATTTTTGAAACGGGAATGCCGGTCCATTTGGCAACCACTTCGGCAATGTCTTCACTGTCTACTTCTTCTTTCAACAGGGCATTGCCACCGTGAATCTCTTTCATCTTTTCCTTAAAAGTTTCCAGGCGTTTTTCAGCTTCACCAATTTTTCCGTAGCGTATTTCTGCAACCTTGCCATAGTCGCCATTCTTCTCCGCTTTCTCGGCTTCAAATTTTAATTTGTCAATGTTTTCTTTTTCTTGTTGAATACCATGGACAACTTCTTTCTCTGTTTCCCATTTTGCCCGCAGCGATTGACGCGCTTCTGAGAGTTCGGAAATCTCTTTGCCGAGGATCGCTTCCTTCTCGCGGTTCTTCTCCCGGCGGATAGCTTCACGCTCAATCTCCAACTGCATGATCTTGCGATTCAACTCATCTAACTCTTCAGGCACGGAATCCATTTCAAGTCTTAGCTTTGACGCGGCCTCATCCATCAAGTCGATTGCTTTGTCAGGAAGAAAGCGATCAGAAATGTAGCGGCTCGAAAGTTCTACAGCAGCAATGACGGCATCATCTTTTATGCGCACACCGTGATGGAGTTCGTACTTATCTTTTATTCCACGAAGGATGGAGATGGAATCTTCAATAGAAGGTTCGTGAACCATCACAGACTGGAACCTACGCTCAAGGGCTTTGTCTTTCTCAATATATTTTTGATACTCTTTTAATGTTGTTGCACCTATCGCATGCAGTTCACCTCTGGCAAGTGCAGGCTTCAACAAATTAGCGGCATCCATGGCACCTTCGCCACCACTGCCGGCACCTATCAACGTATGGATTTCATCAATGAAAAGAATGATCTGTCCGTTGCTATCCGTTACTTCTTTGATAACCGCTTTCAGGCGTTCTTCAAATTCTCCTTTGTATTTCGCACCAGCAACCAGCAATCCCATATCAAGGGAAGCAATGATTTTATCTTTCAGGTTTTCAGGAATATCGCCATCGACAATGCGTTGCGCGAGCCCTTCCACGATAGCCGTTTTACCTACACCCGGTTCTCCCAATAGGATAGGATTATTTTTCGTTCTGCGAGAAAGAATTTGCAACACCCTGCGTATCTCTTCATCGCGCCCGATTACCGGATCGATTTTACCTTGTTTGGCAAGCTCGTTCAGGTTTCGGGAGTAGCGATCGAGTGATTTATATTTTGCTTCTGCATTTTGATCTGTCACGGATGAACCACCACGAAGTTCTTTGATGGCTTTGATAAGTTCTGCACGATCAAATCCCGAATCTTTCATTAAAGAAGATGCTTTGTCTTTCGTAGCCAACACGGCCAACAGCAGATGTTCAATGGCGACAAACTCATCTTTGAATTCGCGCAATTCTTTTTCTGCATTTTGCAAAACCGTATTAGTGGTGGATGAAAGATAGGGTTGTTGTCCTGTTGCCTTTGGATAGGACAAGATTAGTTCATCCAATTTTGTGGTCAATAAAGTTTTATTAATGTGGAGTTTTTTCTCCAAATAAGAAACTACATTTTCATCAGTTTCCATTACAGCCTTCAGCACATGTGCAGGTTCGATGGCCTGCTGTTGATTGTTCAATGCAATCTCCGCTGACTTCTGAAGTGCTTCCTGTGATTTTATTGTGAATTTTTCAAAGTTCATATTTCAAATCCTCCAAGCAGCAAGTTATCAAAACACTGTCCATTAAAAGAAAGAAACCTTTTTAGGAAATTTTGGCATTATAATT
>JBBRKB010000446.1:0-3202 GCA_038218385.1 Cytophagales bacterium
ACTTGGGTCGACAACTTAAAATCAAAAAAGGATTATCACGGCCGCTCAGTTTCATCGGGCTTGCCAACGCCTACAAAGGTGATTACAATGTTTCGTTTGACTATCATAATAAAGCCATAACTATTGCGGAAGAAGAACGGGACTCCACACAACTTGCCTTTGGCTATAATAATTTGGGACGGCTGTTTTTTGATCAGGGTGACCTGGTAAGGGCGTACAATAATTTTTTGAAAGCACGTGTCATCTTTGAGAAGATCGATGACAAGTCTGGGCTATCTTATGTCAATCGTAGTCTATCCAACCTTTACAAATCACAGCATGATTATGATAAAGCACTACAGATGGCTGAACATGCATACGAGCTCAGAAAAGAAATTGCTGATCCGCGTGGTATGTTGTCGGCTCTCATGGAGTTGGGCCTTGTATACCAGGATGTGAACGATACCATTAGTGCGATCTCTGCGCTCAACAAAGCTGATTCTATCGCCACGAGTATGCATGACAAAATCAGCCACGCTGAAATTTTCCTGGCCTTGTCAGAGATATTGCTTCAACAGGGTCAACTCAACGAGGCATGTACAACGGCAACTGAAGCTGTTAAAATAATTGAAGCCACCGGCAACCAACGATTGATGCCAAAGGGAAACCTATTGCTTGGTAAGTGTGCCTTCGAGAAACGAGACTTTGTCAAATCGATTGATTATTTTAATCTCGTTATTAAAGATTCTGAGCAGACCGGTAACATTCAATTGCAATTGGATGCGAATTTTTATCTAAGTAAAATTTATCAGATCATTAACAATGATGGCAAGGCCATAGAACATTCAAACCGCTACCTGATTTTAAAGGAAATGCTACAGAATGTAGACCTTACAAGAGAAATCGTACGCCTTCAGTTTCAATTAGAAATAGAAAAAAAAGAAAAGGAGAATGAATTGTTGTTGGTGAATAAAAAAGCAAATGAAGCTATCATCAGCCAACAACGCCTGCAGAATATTTTGTTGGTTATTGTCATTGGGTTTATCAGCATCCTGGCTTTTGTTCAGTGGAGGAACAGCAAGAAACGGAAAGACATCAACGATAAACTTTCTATTCAAAATCTGGAAATACAAAAGCAACGAGAAGAAATTGTGCGACAGAATGAAAAGCTCTCCAAACGTAATCTGGAACTTTCTGATTTAAATAATGAGAAAGATACCTTGATGAGTATTGTTGCGCATGATTTGAAATCACCGTTGAACCGTATCAAAGGATTGAGCGATCTCATTGACCTGGGAGATAGCTTAACATCAGATCAAAAGATGTACGTTAATTTGATAAAAGATTGCACGGGAGCTGGCTTGGATTTGATCAAAGACTTGCTGGACGTTCACATGTTGGAGGAGAATGTACTGCCGAAGTATAGCAGTTTTAATATTGCCACATTTATAAATGAAAAAATCAGCTCCCTTCTGCCGATGGCTGAAAAAAAGAAAATTGCAGTACAGTTGAAAGAAGTGGTGAGTGAAGATGTGATTTCTGACCTTGATTATATGGGCAGGATAATAGATAACCTGGTAACAAATGCCATTAAATTTTCACGCACACAAACAACCATTGAGATCGGTGTGGGCAAGACACATGATGGGTTTTGGATTCGCGTGAAGGATTCCGGCCCCGGATTTTCGGAAGTGGATAAAAGTCTGTTGTTTCAAAAGTTCAGGAAACTAAGCGCCAAGCCAACCGCTGGCGAAAGCTCCAACGGTTTGGGATTGGCCATTGTTAAAACACTTGTTGATCGCTTAGGCGGAACCATCACGCTTGACTCACAAGTAAGCAAGGGGAGTGAATTTCTAATTTCCTTTCCTGATCATAAAATAAAAGAAACGTAATTTTATTTCTCATTAAACCCATTCCATCATCAGGTGTCTTAGCACTAAAAAAATGATATGAAGAAGATAATGATGATTACTGCTTTTTTTATAACGTTGTTGATAACAGGAGCGCAGGCACAAGCTACGGATGCACGAGAAGCTACACAACGTGTGAGAATTCACCAGGGAAGAAAATCAGGTGAGATTACCAATGGTGAAGCAGCACATCTCAACGCACAACAGCGAAGGATACATCGCACCGAGCGCAGAGTGGAGGCCGATGGTAAGGTAACAAGGCGTGAAAGCAAGAGACTAAGAAGGGAACAGAACCGTGCCAACCGACACATACGCCGTTCTAAGCACAATGGTATCAGTAAATAAAAAAATAATGTTCTAACAGATTGTTGAAGCCCTACTTTGAGCAGGCAGTTCGGGTCTTTCATCCCAGTTTCACAAGCGCTCTTTTCACCTCATCCCGGCCTTCTCCTCAAAGGAGAAGGTGACTTTATTAACTGATTTTTAAGCACCTGTAAATGGGCATCTATCGGCTTCAATTATCATCACCACATTTTCTTAATCCTAAAATTTCTGTAGGTTCAGTCACCCTTCTCCTAATTTAGGATCTAATTTAGGAGAAGGGACGGGGATGAGGTGAGAGAGATGGGAGTACGTAACCACAGTAATAAATACTTTTATCTAAACCCTAAGAAACTTTATCCAATGCCTGTTTCAGGTCATCAATAAGATCTTCGCTGTCTTCAATGCCAATGCTTAGTCGGATCAGCGAATCAGTTAATCCAATTTTTATTCTTTCTTCCAATGGAATGCTGGCGTGGGTCATCGAGGCAGGATGGTTCACTAAAGATTCTACACCTCCTAAAGATTCTGCTAATGAAAACAATTCCACACTTTCCATGAAGGTGATGGCTTTTTCGAGGTTGTCATCTTTTAAAGAGAAAGAAAGCATGCCGCCAAAGTCGCGCATTTGTTTTTTGGCTACGGCATGGTTTGGATGATCGTCAAAGCCTGGCCAGTACACTTTTCCAACAAGGGGATGGTTTCGTAAATACTCAGCAATTTTTTTCCCGTTTATGCAATGGCGTTCCATTCGCAGGTGCAATGTTTTTATGCCACGCAAAACAAGAAACGAATCTTGTGGCCCTGGCACAGCACCGCATGAATTCATGATAAAAAATAATTCCTGATAAAGTTTTTCATCGTTCATCACCAGCGCGCCCATCACCACATCGGAGTGGCCGCTTAAATATTTTGTTACGGAGTGCATCACAATATCAGCACCGAGGTCAAGTGGATTTTGTAAATACGGAGAAGCAAAAGTGTTATCAACC
>JBBRKB010000447.1:0-3201 GCA_038218385.1 Cytophagales bacterium
AAACATGATCGCGTTGTCTTCACGGCACCTGTTAGTGGCGAAGTAGTGGAGATCAAGCGCGGCGAGAAAAGAAAACTTCTTGAAGTAAAAATCCTTGCCGATAAGACCATCGAATACGCATCGTTCAATAAATATTCTGTATCAGACATAGCCAATTTAAGCCGTGAAATAGCACAGAAGCAAATGCTTGAAAGTGGTGTCTGGGCAAACCTTGTTCAGCGTCCTTACGGTGTTCTTGCTGATCCGGAAGAAAGTCCAAAAGCGATCTTCATTTCAGCATTCGATTCAAATCCGCTTGCCCCTGATTATAGTTTTATATTCAAAGGGCAGGAGCAAGCCTTTCAACTAGGGCTTGATGTGTTAAAGAAATTCACCTCAGGTCCTGTGCATGTGAATGTGCACTCCGAAGTTGAGATATCACCTGTTTTTTCTCAGGTAAAAAATGTAGAGTTAAATAAATTTTCCGGCCCACATCCCGCCGGTTGTGTAGGTGTTCAGATACATCATCTGGATGCCATCAACAAAGGCGAGATAGTATGGACAATCAGTCCTGCAGGCGTTATTCAAATTGGAAAATTATTCACCAATGGTATATATGACGCATCCCGGATCATTGCCATTACAGGTTCAGAAGTAAAAACACCTCAGTATTATAAAACATACACCGGAGCCTCTGTTAAGAAAATTCTGGAAAACAACTTGAAGCAAAACCATGTCAGGGTTGTGTCAGGAAGTGTGTTGACAGGAACTCAAATTGAAAAGGATGGTTTCGTGGGGTTCTTTGACAACCAAATCACGGTAATTCCTGAAGGTGATTACCATGAGTTTTTAGGATGGATTTCGCATTCAGCTTCCAAGTTAAGCTTTCAGCGTGCCTGGGGATTGCTGTCGTTCCTCAACCCTAAGAAAGAATTTATATTGGATTCAAACACCCATGGAGAGCCTCGGGCATTTGTGCAGACAGGTGTATTTGAAAAAGTCACACCCATGGACATTCTGCCGATGTATCTGGTGAAGTCCATTATTGCGGAAGACTTTGATGAGATGGAGGCGTTGGGAATTTATGAAGTGATTGAAGAAGATCTGGCCCTTTGTGATTTTGTTGATGTGTCGAAGCATGACATCCAGTCCATTTTGCGTGAGGGTATAGAATTAATAAGGAATAGCTAATTAAGCGTATGAAGTTTTTTCGCAACCAGTTAGACAGCGTTAAGCACAACTTTGAGAAAGGTGGCAAGTTGGAGAGATTCTACTATGCCTTCGAAGCCATCGAGACATTCTTGTATTCCCCCAGTACAGTAACATCACCAAAAGGTGTGCAGGTACGGGATGGTATTGACATGAAGCGGTTGATGATCACCGTAGTCATCTCTATGGTTCCATGTCTGCTTTTTGGAATGTATAACATAGGCTATCAGCAAGATCTTGCACTCGGTGTTACCTCTACTTTTATTGAACGTATGACGGTGGGTTTGATCCAGGTTGTTCCCATCATCATTGTCTCTTATGGCGTTGGTTTAGGAATTGAATTTGCCTTTACCATTTTCAGAAAGCATCCGGTGAATGAGGGGTTTCTGGTTTCCGGTATGTTGATTCCCTTGGTGATGCCGCCAGACATTCCGCTGTGGCAAGTTGCGTTGGCAACGGCTTTCGCGGTAATCATTGGCAAAGAAGCTTTTGGTGGTACGGGTATGAACGTACTGAACGTTACCCTTACCGCACGCGCATTTTTATATTTTGCCTATCCCGCCAATATCTCGGGTGATGTATGGACTTTTATTCCCGAAGGAGCAAAAACAGTCGCTGGTTTTTCCGGCGCTACGCCCTTGTCACTCGCCGCACAAACAACGTCTGCAAATACCAGCGTGGTGGATACACTAAACGGATTTGGCGCTGGATGGGCTGATGGAATCTATAGTTTTTATAATTTGTTTATGGGCTTTATGCCCGGCTGTGTGGGTGAGACATCAACATTGATGTGCTTAATCGGTGCAGCGATATTGATCATCACGGGTGTGGGTAGTTGGAAAATTATTTTGAGTGTATTTGCAGGCACGTATGCCATGGGCGCCTTCTTAAACTTACTGAGTGTAAATGAGTTTATGAGCATGCCGCCGCAGTACCATTTGGTAATTGGCGGGCTGGCCTTCGCCGCGGTGTTTATGGCAACGGATCCGGTGACGGCAACGCAAACTGAAACCGGCAAATGGATTTATGGTGTGTTGATCGGCTTTCTTACGGTGATCATCCGGGTTTTCAATCCCGCATATCCCGAAGGTGTCATGATGGCAATTCTGTTAATGAACGTTTTTGCCCCGCTTATTGATTATTATGTAGTACAAGCTAACAAAAAAAGAAGAACACAACGTGCAACAGTCTAACACTTATATCATCGGGTTTATAGTAGTTCTCTGTATCATAGTGGGAGGATTGCTTGCAGGAGCCAATAAATTATTAGGCCCGGCTCAACAAAAGTCTATTGAGTTTGATACGAAATCGCAGATACTCAATGCGGTGAAAAATCAGGTGACGCTTGGCAAAAATGCCGATGTGCTGGCCGTATATAATGCACGCATCCAGTCGTTGGTGGTCGATTACGATGGCAACGAAGTAAAGCAAGATGAGAAAGGCAATCCGATTGAGGCGGAGAAGGTTGATATTTTAAGAAACTATAAGAAAAAGCCTGAAGAAAGATTATACCCTGTTTTTAAATTGATAGATGAAAAAGACAAGGATAAAATTGAGGCTTACATTGTGCCTGTATATGGAAATGGGTTGTGGGATAAAATTTGGGGTTACGTTGCCTTGGATAGCAAAATTGAATCCATTGTAGGAGCTTCTTTCGACCATAAAGCTGAAACGCCAGGCTTGGGTCAACGTATTGCTACAGACGAAATCCAAGGGCGCTTTGTGGGAAAGAAAATTTATGATGAAAGCGGAAAGTTGGTCTCCGTGAGAATGATGAAAGGTGAGCATGGCGGCGAGCAGGCGAGTATAGAATATTATAAAGATAAACAGCATGAGGTAGACGGTATGTCGGGTGCTACACTTACTGGCAAAGGTCTTAATGTGATGTTGGCCTCTTATTTTGCCAGCTATCAAAATTATTTTAAGAAGGTAAAGGACCAAGCGGGCAGTAATACTGCCATGGTGAAATAGATAAGAAGAACATAATCTAGAAATAGTATGGCGGAAGTAGCA
>JBBRKB010000448.1:0-3200 GCA_038218385.1 Cytophagales bacterium
AATGTTGTGTGGTCGGCTTTTATTTTTTCTTTACCCACTTGCTTTTGGATTTCAAATATGCTTTGAGTTCTTCGAAAGTCATATTCGAGATTTCTTTGGCAATCCTTTCCTTTTCAGCCCTAAAAAAGGCTACTGTATCAAATTCTTTAGTTGTCGTCTTCATGTCTTATAATTTCTTTCGGTGACCTGATGTCTAATTGTTGATGTCCTTCTCTGATGTTGATGGAATTGTAACCTCTAATTCGAAAAACATTCACGATATGTTAAAATTCCAACTTACAAGAATATCCGCTTTATTTAATGTAGCAGTAGCAATATGTAAACAGTCATCAAGGCTGGTCGGCCCTACAACTTTTGCTTGTAAATACATTTTCGCAAGTTCTCTGCTGGTTGAAGTCAATTCAACTTTTTCCGTGTTGGCAGTCAGAACCTTTTGAAAATGCTTTTTAACTTTTTCTGGTGCGTTTTCAAGTACGGCAATTGTCAATTCCGAATACAAGCATACAATTTCCCCAAGCTCGACCATTTCAAAGAGCTGTTTGGTTTCTTTTTCAAATTCTATGTCATGAACACCCCCAAAAACTGACGTGTCAAAATACAACCTTGGTTTCATAAGGTAAATTTACTGATTATTTGCCATTTCATGTCGGATATTTTTTATAGCTACCCGCAGTTTACAAACGAGTGAGAAGTCTAGTTGAAATTTATTCTATAACTATTTTAGTACAAGCTTATCAATGCTGCTCACAGCAACAAAATGATAATTAGGCCGCGCTTGTTCATAAATTCTTTTTGCCATCACTTTCCCTTTTTCCGTCTTTACCATTTCCTTATACAGCGGTGTTAAAAATTTTCTGCGTCCCGTGTTAATCAAAAAGGATTCAAGTTTTGGAAACATTTTTTCATATCCGTGCTTTAATGCAATGACACCCCAGTTTGCAATCAATTCTGAATTTCCTGTTTCAGAAAAATTACCGAACGCATCCGCGTGTTTCAATTGTTGTGTTGATACATTCTCCGGAAGGCTGTTTAAAAAATGTAGCCATTCATGTGTGCTCCATTTTGATTTTTCCGGATACTCAAGTTTGCCTGAACTCAACCAGGTCTTCACAACCTCATCTACTTTTTCAAATCGCTCAGCATTTGGCTTCGGGAAGTAGGCTGGCAGTCCTTCTGAAAATATCCAATCCGTAAAAAGATTTTCATCAAGGGTAATGGAGAAATTCTTTTGGTAATAATTTTTAATGAAATCGATGAACGAATCCGTGTCCATTGAGTGGAAAGCATTATCAGTAAAATAATCTTTCACAAACGTGTCGAATTTATCGCGACCGTATTTCTCTTCGATTGTGCGTAAGAAAAAATAACCTTTGTTATAGGCTATCTCTGTTACGCCGTCATCAGGATTTCTTCCTGTTAAGTCAAGTTTCAGTTTTGTGTCCGCAGAAAGTCCTTTTTTATTTAGTGAAATTATTTCATCCTGTAAATCTTTTAGGTTAAGCGATGCCAACATCTCCGAATAACTTTTACCGTACAATTTCTCCATGATGCGCGTTTCAAAATAAACGGTGAATCCTTCATTGAGCCAGAAGTCATTCCAGGTTGCATTAGTCACCAGGTTGCCCGACCAACTATGTGCGAGCTCGTGTGCGATCAACGAAGTTAAAGATCTATCACCCGACAGGATTGTTGGCGTTGCAAATGTGAGGCGTGGGTTTTCCATTCCACCAAAAGGAAAACTCGGAGGCAACACGATGACATCATATTCTTCCCATCGATAGGGCCCATAGAGTTCTTCGGCAGAGGCAATCATTTTTTCCATGTCAGCAAATTCCCATGTAGCTGTATCAAGCAATGAAGGTTCTGCATAAATTCCGCTCCGAGCGCTTATGGCTTTAAATGCTACATCACCAACACTTATCGCCAGCAAATACGAAGGTATCGGTTGCTTCATCTCAAAATGATAAATGCCAGAGTTGTTTTTCTCTTTCGGATTTGTGGCACTCATCAAGGGAAGCAAATCAACGGGAACTTTTACATCAGCTGAATAGGTGAATCGAACGCCGGGCGAATCCTGACAAGGAACCCAGCTTCGCGCAAGAATGGCTTGTGATTGAGAAAAAAGAAAAGGATGTTTTTTATCAGCGGTCTGTTGCACGTTTAGCCATTGCAATGCCTCAGCTTCGGGTGATGTTTTATATTCAATTGAAATCGTTTGTGTGTTGTTCTCAATGGGAATAATCAGCGCCCTCCCCATTATTGAATCTTCTTCACCCAATTGAAATTTAACAGGCACATTATCCACACGTACTTCCTTAACAGAAAGCATCTTTGTATCTAAAACAATGGTAGCGGCATGGGATATATTTTTAATGCTCCATGTTGCCGTGGCCGCAATCGTTTTGGTATCAAAATCAATGGCTGCGTTCCAGTGCAAGTGTGTTACCACCGCTTCATGCGGCTTTGAAAAAGAGTGAATATCGGATGCCATTGGGGGGATTGTTTTATCAGGATTTTGACAAGCAAGTAAGAAAAAAATGATGAACGAAATAAGTGCGAGACGGGCTTTTAGAATTGTTTTGAACATTTCGGTGGCAAATTTTTAGTGGGAGTAAACTCTTTATTTGATGTTAAAATTGTCCATTTGGTCGCATGGTAAACAAATAAGCAACAACATAAAAGAATTTTTTGATCAGGAATTCCTATCTTAATGACTTGAGAACAAATCTAAAACTTATACTTAATTTTTTATGAGGATACTAAACGGAATAAAATGGATGCCCTCGGTGATGGTGATTGCGGGGTTGATGGTGATTGCATCGTGCAAAGATGATGAGAAACCGATGTCTGGAATTTCATTTGAACTTGCAGAAGAAGAAGTGTCGGAATCGAATGGTACTACCACTTCCTTTCATCCTCTCCTCCTGAGCGGAGCAACAGGGGTTGATGTTGAGGTGAAAGTGGTTCTTGACAAACCCTTAAGTCAAAAAGCATTGATCTACTATACCATAGGCGGCACAGCAAAGATCAACAAGGCCAATCAAATAGGTGACTTTGAAATCAAAGGCGGGAACAACAATTATTTAGCGATTGAAGCGGGTGATACCGAAGGCATTATTACCCTTACTGTTTTTGAAGACGCAGTCTTTGAAGTGGATGCAAGTAATAATTTTTTTGAGACCATAATCTTAACACTTGAA